>CAYGYC010000382.1:0-4543 GCA_964353755.1 uncultured archaeon
TGAGCGCCATCATCAATGTTTATTAATTCAGGATACCAGCCATCAAACAAGACTTCATCATCAATAAGGACGTTCTCACCAATTTTTACGCCAACCAAACGGAGAAGCGCTTGTCGTAAGCGTTGGGACATCGGACGCCGCTGGAATTGAAGAATTAGATTCGTTATCAGGGCAACGAAAGGATTTTTGATTTCGCGCCATTCTTGAAGGGTCAGCCCGGTTTTTTCTATCCGCCGGCGTTTTGGAGCAACCTCCAATTTAACTTTTTTCGCCATCGGATGCCGAATGTTTTCAGGTTCGCCAATGGCAAAGGTATTATCATCCACATCAGAGGAAAGTACCCCTGGAGATACGATACAATTATCGCCTACAGAAACACCTGGCAAAATAAAACATCCAGCGCAAATAAGGGTATTTTTGCCAATTTTCACATCCCCTACGCGAAGTTCGCCATCAAGAATTTCATGAGTGAGGATACTAGATCCCATCCCGAGGATAGAATTGTCGCCAATGGAAATTTTTTCAGGGAAATAAGGATCTAAAGTATTTCCAACGGTGATTATTACATTTTTACCGATTTTAGCACCTAAATAGGACAGAAAGGCGGCTTTTATAGAGGGAAGCCCATATTGAAAAATCCGAAGGCGAGCTTGGATACGTGGCCATCTAAAAAGAGATTGAGCAAGCCTATACCACTTTCTTTCTTTCTCATTTGCCCTAAATGTCCGCCGAAACTTTTTCGTGACTTCGCCTTCATACTCCTGGCTTTTCTTGGCGTTTCTATAAATCTGTCGCGTCATCAATTTCTGGAATTCTTCAATTCGCTGGCGATCCTTTTCGGTTTCGGCATCCTTGATATCCGTATACAGGGGCGTCAGGTAGGTGGTGTATTTTAGGATGGGATACATTTTAAATATCTTCTTAAATCCGTCCGGAATCCGCATTTTCAACCACTCACTTTATAGCTAGTTACTCATTTTAAATGTTTTATTCATATAAGAAGGTTATTTCAATTCTCGTTTCTGATCCTTCCCCTTAAGCTAAAGAATAACTTTATTTATTCGATTTAATGTGTTAAATCAAGTTTTAATCGCACCATGGAATTTCAAAGAATAAGAATCCTAAAGTAAGGCGATGGTTTCAATTCAGAATGGTATAGAACCTGGTTTAGAAACAAAGGAATGGACGAGGTATCTTACCTATCTAACAATATTCCTTTCAATTGTCAATTTTTTTAGCCTTTTCAATATTGTTTTTTCCGGACTTGTTTTAATGAATCTTGCGACCTTCTTAGATATTGAAAAAGAAGATCTACTGCTTATTTTTACAATAACGGGATTCAGCGGATTACTGACGATCATACCGCGCTATCTTACGGATCGATATGGGCGAAAACCATTAATTTTGCTGAATAACGTGGTTTTACTGACTTGTATTATCGGATCCTATCTGACCCCAAATATTATTATTTTCATCAGTTTCCAATTTATCGGAGGGATTTTGGGAATTAATATATCCTCCCTATTCATTGCCGAGGAAGTACCTGCCCGATATCGAGGAAAAAGTATTGGAATCTATACTGGAATCGGGATGAGTTCCTCCATATTAGCATCCTATCTATTTACCTTTGTCGGCGAATCACTGGATACCTGGCGTTTTATTTATTTTATCGTCTCGATTTCTGGTCTCATTATTATTACAAGTTTATGGTTTAGAATTAAAGAGACCAAAAGATTTATTCATTGTCAGAAGACTAACTTGAATAAATTATCCGCTTTTCGGGTATTCCAGCGAAAATATCTTAGAATTTTAGCTCTCAGTGGGCTAGCGCTCTTTCTAACCGATTGGATTTATTTGACGATAAAAAGGTACTTTATCATTTTTCTTGTAGAAGAACGGGGGAGTTTAGGATTCACTACCGAATTAATTGGCAGTTGGCTAATTCTTATTTATATGGGATCAATTATAGGGTACTACCTTTCAGGATATTTAGCAGATCGTATTGGAAGGAAGAAATCAATCTATATAAATGTTGGAATTTACTTTATAGGCAGTCTTATTTTTCTATTTTTTGGGGATATGGTATATATTTTCGTCGGATTATTCATTCTCAATTTGACTTTTGCCATTTACCGATTAATTGCTGAAATATTAGCGGTCGAATTTTGGCCAACGGAATTACGGGGTATAGGAAGTGGATGGGTATTCGTCCTCGCAGCAACCTCCGGAATCATTGGAAATTTCGTGATGTTCTTCATCGTTGAAGGGCTAGGTGGCTGGGGAAATATGTTTCTTGTGATTGGAACAATATGCCTCATTGCCTTAGTCATTATCACCCATTACATCCCCGAAACGAAACAGCGAGTGGTGGAGGAGATTTATTTGACCGAAATCGAAAAATTAAAAGCTTAATTCACTTTTAAACGTGATGAAACTCTAAAGTTAATAAATTAATGTTATTTGTATGATTTCAATTTGGAACTCTTTGTATTATCTGGTTCCTCGGAAAATAATGTAACTCCGGATTCCGAATCTTGGACAATAAAACCAAATTCATCCATTTTATAGATAGGTTTCCCAGCTATTGCTTTGGGTGGTGTTTCTTCTTGTTGAATCATTTTAGCATTCTCGGATGCAATAGATTTCATTTTTTCAGATAAAATTTTTATCGCATTTAATGATTGGACGGCTTTCTCTGATTCGGTCATCGATTTACGAAGAACAACACCTATAGAAGGAATTTTTCCTATATCCTTTTTTATCTTCTGTTTAAATTGATTTAGGATCCTCCGATCTCTGCGACCCATCACAATAATGACACCATTTACATCAGTAAAACTAAAACTGACTAAAATTTTAGAAGAGGCGTTCTCATGTGGAAACCAAATATCCAACGCCACTTCTTTCTCTTTGTGGACGAATCCGCTCACTCCATCAACATTCCATGACCTTTGGGAGATCAATGAGAGAAATTTAGCCTTTATCGCATCAGAAGTCCCCAAAACCACCGTTTTAAATCTAAACCCTTCCATAAGGGAATCATCTCACGTGGAAAATTATTTTAAAATTAATATCTCCACTCACTCCATCAAACTGTTAGATCTTCTAAATTCTTGTTCTATCTCAAAAAGATAAGGAATTAACTCACTGATTCTTCTTTAAGGATTTTATCCACCTTTTTTGAAAAATTGATAAGCGCTATTTTGATTAAGGGTAAATGTAAATTTTTCCCTCCCATTCCAATAAAGAAAACGATTCGTTGAGATTGCTTCTCAACAATTTTTTTAATAAGAATAATACCATTCGCGCCTTCAAGAATAAACTGGTTTAAAGTTCCAATTTCTAAAAAGTTCGAAAACTGTTGAAAGGCATTGCTTGTATCAAAAATCTTGTTAAAAATCTCTACTTTAATATCTCCAACGAGTGTAGTTGCTAAGACTTTACCATCTGGATAAGAAATGATGAAACTGCCAATTAAATCTGTAATTTCTTCCGTTTCTCTAAGTAATTGGGACAACTTATAACTCATCATAGGAAAACCTAGCATAAAATTAATTTGAAATAATTAAGTAAGGTGAAACAAATCTAAACTATTAATCTATCCATTATAGTTAAATATCTATCTTTTTAAATAATAATTAAACTAAAAATAATAAAAAATCAATTCCACTGAAAAAAGGGAACAAAATATGTCAGACGATCGAATACATGCGTTGTTATTGCAGTTGAATAAAGTTACTGGAATTTTAGGGAGCATGATAATTTCTTATCCAACTGGAATTCCTTTAGATTCGACATGGCAGAAAGAGTTAGAATCGATTACAGCAAGCGGATTGGTTACCAGTGTGAAACTGACCCTAGATAATCTCTATAGAATCCTAAGAAAATCGCAATTGACAAGAGTCTATGTAGAAAGTGAAAAGGGAAATTTCATCATAATGAATGCTGGATCTAGAGCAATTATCATTACATTTTTAGATAAATATGCAAACGTCCCCGCCTGTTCTTTTGAAATTCATAATGTTTCATTAAAACTAGAAAAGTGGCTAATTTAAAAAGTATTTCTTTAGTCTTCAACAAAATTAACAGATACCCATCGAACAAGTTCTTTTAAATCATAACTGCCATCATGAGCGGCTGAAGATTTATGAATATTCATCTCTCCGGGAAGAGTAAATACACAGGCGCCTAAGAAACTCAATTTATCTGCAATTTTTTTAACGGTTGCCATTTTACCTAAAATAGAGAAGGTTTGGATATATCGTTGTATCCGTAATTGTTTTATCCAATTTTCTATATCTTCTATAGAATCGAAGGAGGTAATTAAAACGAATCGATTGACACATGCATTAATATCCGAGAGTGTAGGCACTTTTCTTAAGTAAAAGATAGTCCAATCGGTATTTTGAATCGACTTTGAATTAGAAGATATAAATATTTTGCCCCATCCATTTGATTCAACATTTAAAAGATAATAATCTCTTTTATATAAAATTTCTAAGGCTTCTGCTTCTGTCATCTGAGTCCTAGCAAATTTTTTACT
>CAYGYC010000383.1:0-4538 GCA_964353755.1 uncultured archaeon
AAATGAAGTGATTCGAATGGCAAAAGAAAAGAAAAAAGTAGATTATACGCCTCAAATATATCCCGGTGCAGAACCGGTCTCTGAACGCCGCCGAAAAATAATGGATCCCAGTCGGCGCCTTTTAAAATTACGCGATATTCCCGATGATGATGTAGTCACCTTGCTCGGTCACCGCCCTCCAGGCTCCTTGTATTCGTCAGTTCATCCTCCATTAGACGAACTCATGGAACCTTATGACCCAATTAAGTTGATTGTGGAGCCGACTCCAGGTGCACGCGCTGGAGATCGCATGCGGTATGTGCAATTTGCCGATTCTTTCTGGAGACCCGTTGTAGCTCCTTGGCTCCGTGCGCGGCTCTATTTCAATCGATTTCGGGGCGTGGATACAGTCATATACTCGGGGCGCCAAATTCTAGAAATGCGGGAGCGCGATGTCGAAGCGGCAACACGATTTTTAATTGAGACAGAACTGTTCGATCCCGCTCGCACCGCTCTCCGAGGCCTTACGGTTCATGGACATGCATTGCGTTTGGATGAGAATGGGTTAATGTTTGATGCGCGGCGTCGGTATATGTACGATAAAAACTTGAAAGAAGTCGTCTATATTAAAGATATGAGTGCTAAAATCTTAGATGACGGTATCCCAGTTGGACGGCCTTTAACGGAAAAAGAATTAATGGAGATGGATATTACTTACCGTTGGGACACCCGCCAATATAAATCACGCACCGAAATTTTATCAGTCATTGCTCGAATTTCAAAATTCCGGATAAATTCAGGGTTTAAACCAGATATGATGAATGGAAAATAAAGAAAGGGTTATATATGAGTGAGAAAAAGGATTTAGCTTTCGAAAAGAAGCGAGTTGCTAAAGAAAGCGAATATGAATATGAGCTATCGGCGATTGCCAAGAAATTTCTCCCGACTGAGAAGAACCGGTTAATCTTTAAAACCATGAAAAAGATCTTTGGAATCGACCCCATGACGGGCATTGATGAGAAATTATATCACCGGGGAGGCTTTCGCCAACTCAAATCCAAAATGGAATATGCACAATGGGGTAAGAAAATTGCCGTGGAACGGGGTATCCCTTCCTATAACCGCGCTGTAGGCATTCCCCTAGGGCAACGCGCCTTAGAGCCCTACATTATTTCTGGGACGGATACTATTGTCGATTATGATGATTTACATCACATCAATAACGCGGCGATCCAACAAATGCTGGATGATATCAAGCGTACTGTCATTCTCAATTTGGATATTCCGCATCAAGTCCTTCAAGTGCGTGCCGGCAAAGAAATCACGCCTGAAACCGTCAATCTCTACCTCGAAACCGTCCAACACACCATCGGAGGAGGGGCAGTGGCGCAAGAACATATGGCGGAAATTCATCCGGGGCTTACTGCCGATGCGTATTGTAAAATTATTACCGGGAGCGATGAATTAATTGACATGCTCGATCGACGGTTTGTTATCGACATTGATGCCCAATATCACCCCGATCGGGCGAAGGCTCTCAAAAGGGCAATTGGAAATACCATGTTTCTCGTTGCAAGGGTACCTACGATTGCGGTCCGTATCGGGGATGGGGGAGTCGTCTATCGGTGGGCGGCCATGCAGAGTTCCATGGCATTCATTTCCGCCTATCGCCTCACGGGTGAAAGCATTATTTCAGATATTGCATATGCCGCTAAATCGGCCCAGCTCATTCAAATGGGAGAACGGACATGGTTCTCGCGGGCCCGATCCCAAAATGAACCCGGTGGAATTCCCTTTGGGTTCCTGGCTGATTTCATCCAATGTTTTCGGGATCTACCGCCTCGCCCATTTATCGACATTATAACTACGGATTTAGAGGAGGGGCGCAAATACTTGCATCGTATGGCAGAGGGAGTCGGCACCATTGCCAATATTTTAGATGAACTTATCTGGTACGGTTTCTATATGAGCGGCGGCCTCGGTTTTTCGACAGGCGTAGCGGCAGGAGGATACTGTGGAGAAGTCGTCACCGATTTTGTCGACAGCGTCTCTGAATTAATGCATAAATACATGCAAGGCGTAAAGAAAGTACCTCCTCGCTGGGATACTGTTCGCTGGATTTTAGAAGTTTCCTTGCAAATCATGATGGAAACCTATGAAAAATATCCCTCACTCATGGAATTCCATTGGGGCGGAGCCCATCGCGTCTCTCTTGTCGGTAATCTCGCTGGAAATACGGCTGCCATGCTGACCGGCTCTACGACCGTTGGACTTCAAGGGGTGCACTATGCCATTGGCTTATTGATGAAAGAAGGCTGGTTACGGACAGGGTGGGCAGGACAAGAAGTACAGGACCATGTTGGGCTTGCATTTAGCACGGCTCTTCGAATGGAGGAAGGAGGACTAGTCGAACTGCGCGGACCTAACTATCCCTTTGCCTCTTATACGGCAGGCCATTCGGCAGGTCTAACAGGTACCTGTATCTCGGCAGCAATGGCTCGTGGCAGTTCATGGGCTTGTTCACCCGTCGTAAATGTCGCTTTCGCCGATCCCCATCTGAAATTTGATTTTGCCAAACCCTCCTTGGCCATCGCCAAAGCAGCGTTGCGCCAATTCATGCCTGCTGGCGAACGGGATCTAATTATTCCTAGCCATTAATCAATTTTTTTATCTAATAATTTTTTAAAAATATAAAAAAGTAGCTTTTTATACTTAGGTAACTTATGTTACAAGTGATTCAGATGGGTGTAATAAAAATTTCTAATAAATATTCTATCGACGAATTGCAAGCGAAATTGATTTTGAGATTAGGAAGGAAAATTAGTCAACAAGAAACGCTTGATCTTTGTATTCAATTTGCTACCCAACATTTTGAAGAGATTCTTTCAAAAGCCTCTTCAATTCCTGTGTTATCTCCAGAAAAGGTGGAAAAAATAATTAAAAGATCGGAAAAATATAGAGATACTTATTATAATGAAACAGAGGAATTCTTGAATCCTGAAGATGAAGATATTTATTCTCATTAGAGGCATTTAAATGGGTGTATTTCTTGATACAGGATTCTTTATGGGATTATATCATCCTAAGGATTCTCATCATAAAGAAAGCGTGAATATTTTTAAAAATTTAGGGACAGGAAAGTATGGATTAATTTATACCTCGCCTTATATTATTTCTGAAGTGGCAACGCTAATCTTAATTCGCACTAATAACAATCACAATCTTTTAAATGATTTTTATTCGGATCTCTATGGAGTAACCAAATATGTATCAATATTGCCATGGACTATGGATATTGAACAAAAAATTTGGATATCATTTAAAAAAATCAATAGCTCTGCGCAATCCAAAAAGGAAATCATGAGCTTTACAGATGTCTCCAATATTATTTATTGTCAGGAATATCAAATTGATAAAATTATTTCATCTGACACCCATTTCGATGGGTTTTTAACTCGGATCTTCGAGTAACAATTGTAAAATACATTATCCGGGATTTTTCGCAGCCGATAAACCTTTATTATTCTAGAATTCTCTTTAGTTCGATCCACTTCTTTTTTTGGTATTCTTGCAGGATATCTTTCACTTTTATTCGAGGAATGTTGGATTCTTGACAAATTTCCTCGATGGAATGCTTTCCATCACAACTATGCAAAACCTGGGCCACTTCAAGGGGAAATTTTTCTTTTCCATCCAATTTTCGAGTTAGCACGGGGAACTCGCGGAACCCTTTCCCTTTTTTTTCGGTAGACGGCGCAGATTCGATTATCGCAGGCGCGGGTTCCACAGGGGCATTTTGAATAGAGCGCATAGTAGGGCACGTGATCTCGCCGATTAATTCATCGATTTTCGGAGCCCATTCATACATGCGCGATTTAAATGCCAGGAGCTGCCCCGTAAACCCCATTTTAGTATAAATCACTACAATGGCTCTTTCCGAAACTCGGAAAAACGCAAGATTTACGCCCCCCAACGGGAGGGAGTAATCCCCCACATTCAAAAAAGTGAAATTGAAATTCCGAATGAACTCTAAATAGTGATCTGAAATCTCTTGATCAATAAACATAATAGCCCCCAAGGCATTCAGGATTGCGATATACGGTTTTGTGGCGAAAACTTTCCCGAAAACCGTCCCAATATCTTTGGCGATGAGTTCAAATGTGACTTTGACTTGTTGCACGGCGTCCACTTAAGCCCAATTTAGTACTTATTATTATCTTATATACTGCTTAAGAATCTTATGAAGAACCATCCCGCCCAAAAAGACAAGAGCCACAAGAGATATCGACATATGAAAACATTTTTATAAAGGGGCTAGTACGCAATATTATATAGTAGCTAGTTAGTTTCTTTTCTGTCCTTAAGGCAGAAATTTACCGTTCCTAACTCTGAGATGGGTAAATATCCTAGAAAAATTTAATAAATGTCTGATAAAATGGGGGTGTGGAGTAATTCAATTAGGAATGATTTATTTTTTATCTGAGTCCTAAGTTAAAAGAGAAACCGCTTGGATTTCTCAAGATCTCATTGAAAGTTAAGTAGTAATTAAAAAAGTATAA
>CAYGYC010000384.1:0-4509 GCA_964353755.1 uncultured archaeon
CCGTAATCCCCCCATGGCCGCGCCGAACAAGGTTAAACACACGAAGTAAATGCCTACCGCTAACACTAGATAGCAAAGGCTCATTAAAAAGATTTTAAAGATTTTCCTGCGCAACGACGTGACTTTCACCTGCGTCGCATCCCACACTGCGGTTTGATGGAGATTTCGCAGATTCAAGTAGGCGAGAAGCGCGCCAAAGATCAGCAACCCAAAATAGCTGCCATAGATTAATCCATATGCCAATATACTGTTGTTCGTGTAGATGACCGAATACAAGAAATTCCCCCCAAACATTCCTAGCATTCCCAATATCATAAACGCTAAAAAGAAATACCCGAGCAAGCTCAATCGATTCCCTATTTTACTCGTCTTATTCACCCGAATGGCGGTTATATAGACGAGGAGGGCGTTGCCAAACAGCGTAATGAGATACACAATGCCCGCGATATCCCATATGATGCTATAACTGGAAATGGTCCCCAAATACACGAGCCCCAAGATAATGGACGCGAGATTTAAGAAGAGTGCCGTATAGCTTATATTCTTTATGGATAAAATGGTGCCAATCTTATGGGGTTTTTCCATCTTTACATTCATCCGAGTCCCAGCTTCCAATTTCATACTTCTATTTTGAGTGATGATAATAATAAACATTTTCTAAAATTCAAGGCTGTATGTAGCTACAGCTGAAATAAATCCTTATTAGGAGGAATTACAAAACCTGAATGAACTTTTACCAATGTAGTCTTATTTTCACAAATAGCAAATAGATATTTTATAGGAAAAAAATAAAACTAAATTATTTGAGTTAATTTATAGAACTAAAAATTCTACAGTTCTATAACGGCGTCGTGCAAAAAACGTGAATGTTGAAAGTTTATATGTGATAGAAAGGTGATAGGCGTGCCTATTTTATATAAGGATGAAGAAAAAGGGAAAATATTGTGCTTGCAATTTGATCGATGCAAAGGTTGTCTATTATGCATCGAGGTCTGCCCCAAAAAAGTTCTAGAGAAATCCGAGACATTAAATCGGAATGTCCAGTATCCGCCGACACTGAAAGCGGATTCGAAATGCACCTTTTGTCGACTGTGCATGTATGTGTGTCCCGATTTTTCAATTTACGTGGTAGATCTGGAGGCGGCGAAAGCATGAGTAAGGTCGATATTTATAATTACGATCAGAAAGCGGGGAAAACAGTGCTAATGGGGAATGTTGCGATGGTCGAAGGGGCCCTCGCTGCCGGGTGCCGATTCTTTGCGGGGTACCCCATTACACCGCAAAATGATGTGCCAGAGCGCATGAGCGTACGCTTACCGCAATTAGGTGGGCGGTTCGTTCAAATGGAAGATGAAATTGCCAGTATTTCCGCAGTCGTTGGGGCATCCTTTGCCGGCTTAAAAGCCTGTACCAGTACATCGGGACCTGGCTTCAGTTTAATGCAGGAATCACTCTCGTGGGCTGCCTGCGTGGAGGTGCCCATCGTCGTGTGTGATGTGCAACGTACAGGGCCCGGCTCCGGGATTGTTTCGCTCCCGCACCAATCGGATATCATTCAAGCCCAGTACGGGGGCAATGGAGAATACAAAGTCATCGCCTATGCGCCCTCCTCTTGCCAAGAACTGTTTGATTTCACCTTTGAAGCTTTTAATGATGCTGAAAAATGGCGCGTGCCGGTCTTTGTCTTTAGTGATGCCTGGTTGGGTAGTTTAAGAGAAAAGGTTATCATTCCCTCCTTAGAGGAAATCAACGAAAAAATTATCCCGCGCAAGCCGATGCCGGATGATATGAGTAAATGGATTCCCTTCTCTAAGAAAATAGGCGAGGAGATCGTCATCCCCGAGGCTGTTCCCACGCTCGGTTACGATAGTATGCCGGATTGGCTATCCAGTGTAACCCATAATCCGACGGGATTCCCCACTGAAGAAAGTTCGGTTTCCTATAAGATGATTGAAGCCATCTGTGATAAAATCACCAAAAATGAGGAGAAAATTTGTAAAACCAAATCCTATTATTTGGATGATGCGGACATTGCGGTGGTCACCTACGGCTTTCCTTCGCGACCCGCCCTTGCGGCTGTGCGGGAAGCTCGCAAAGAGGGCATCAAGGTGGGTCTCTTGCGGTTATTAACCGTCTGGCCATTTCCGACAAAGATCCTGCACGACTTATCCGTCAAAACGATCATCGATGTCGAGATGAATTGGGGGCAGATGCTGGTCTGGATCCAAGCGAATCTTGCCGAAGGAACCAAGCTACAATTCGTTCCAGAAATATCGACCTTGCATCAACCGCAAGATATTTTACATAAAATTAAGGAGGTGGCGGCCTAATGTCTATTGCCGATATTAAAGGAGAAACTGGAATTCCTGAACATCCTTTGGTTGCAAATAAAATCATTTATCTTGCTAAACAGTTTGGCGGCGTGAAATCGTTCTTCTGTGGTGGCTGTGGTTATGGGTCCATAGCTCAAATGATTGGTTTAGTCTTTTATGAAGATAAACTGGACGTTCACAAATATCCCTTTATTAATGGGGTTGGCTGTTACACCATGATCCCTCTCATTATGCCGGGCAAACTCTTAATGAACTTGCATGGTCGGGGGCTCGCCGTGGCCACGGGTGCCCAAATGGCAAATCCGGATCTCAAGCCGATCATAATCGCTGGCGATGGAGATCTATTAAGCATTGGGACAAGCCATTTCATTCACGCCATCCGCCGGAACCTCGATTGCGTCTGCATTTTGCTGGAAAATAAAGTTTATGGAATGACAGGGGGTCAGATAGCTCCAACCTCCTATCTCGGTCAGATTGCTTCCACCACTACGCAAGGGAATATTGATGAGCCGATCGATGCGGTTGAATTGGCAAAAACAATTGGGGCTACCTATATTGCCCGCTGTACCACGGCTCAACCGATCCAGTTCATGAAATATTTCCGGAAAGCCTTGCAGCACAAGGGCTTCTCCCTCATTGATATCGTTTCACAATGCGTGACCTATTTTGGGCGCCATAATAAGTTGAACTCCCCCGTCGAAGTGTTCAACTGGATTAAAGCCAATACCGTGACCATCAAAGAGGCCGAACAAATGTCCCAAGAGGAATTAAAAAACAAATTTATCACGGGAGAATTTGTGGAAGTCGAAAAGCCTACGTTCATGTTCAAATATCTTGAGCTAATTGAAAAAGTGCAGAAAAAACCAGAGGTGCAGAAAGCACCAGAAGTGTTAAAAGCGCCGAAAGTGCAGAAGACACCGAAAGCACCGAAGAGGAAATAACTATGCCACGTACAGAAATTAAAATCTCCGGATTTGGGGGACAGGGTGTCCTTACACTTGGAATGCTCATTACTTCGACTGCGATTATGTATACGGATAACCTGAACGCTTCCCAGAGCGAAAGCTACGGAGCCGCGGCACGTGGGGGCGCTTGCTGGTCCGAAGTGATATTGGAGGAAACTACTGAAGATATTGATTATCCGCGTACCACCTCTAAAAATATTGATGTAGGTATCTTTCTTAGTGATGAAGCGGTTTCCAAATATTTGGGCGATGTCAAGCGCGATGGCGGAATCGTGGTCTATGATCCCACAAGCGTTTCTAAAGTGAGATCTAAAAAAACGCAAATCGTCTATACTATTCCCGCCCAACAAATTGCCAAAGATACGCTGAAGAACCCGCTCACTGCCAACGCTATCATGTTTGGCGCCTTTACGGCCCTTACCAATCTTCTCACGAAAGAGGCGGCGCTCCAAGGCATCAAGGATTTTGTGCCTCCCAAGGCTATCGATATCAATGTCCAAGCCTTCAATGCGGGCTATGACTACGCTCTAAAACTGAAAACTGCCCCTCCTACTGAAGCCGAGTAAAGAACTTGAAATAAAGCAGATAGAAAGCGTGAAAGTGCACCATCATGAAGGTCTTGGAGAGGAGCATCCCAAGTCGCATCCGATTCAATTGATGGTAGCGATCATTTTTTTTCTTATATGGATTTTAGATAGTTTTATTTTTGAATTCTCGACAATATGGGCGAAGAACATCCCCTTTGTGCTTCGACTCATATTTTTCGGACTTCTGGTTGGGGTGGGCTGTTGGTTAATATTCAGAGGTGGGCATCTTTTATTTCATAAAGCAGAATCGGCTTCCAGGTTAATCACAACCGGATTATTTGCTCATATGAGACATCCATTATATCTGGGCGTGCTTCTAGTATATATCGGACTAATTCTCCTTACCATTTCCCTCCTTTCAGTGATTGGATGGCTTATCGCTTTCATCTTCTATGACCGACTTGCCACGTTTGAAGAGCAGAAACTCATGGAAAAATTCAAAGAAGAATATGTCGCCTATAAAAAAAAGGTCCCGAAATGGATTCTCCGAATTTAATAGTAAAGGAAACTCAGGAATAGAGCTAACGTATAGAGAATAATAATATTTTACAATCTTTATAAGATTTGAGGACTGCTGACCTTTGCTCCACGGATCTTTTTCAATGCGGCCGAAAAGACAAGCAC
>CAYGYC010000385.1:0-1087 GCA_964353755.1 uncultured archaeon
CAAATGCAGCTCTCTTTTTTTCTCCAAAACTCAAATGATGAGGAGCTTTATTTCGATGTTCCTCCAAATCTAAGATTCGGAGAGTTTTTTCTACACGGTCATTAATTTCATTTTCGTTATAATCTAAATTGAATGGTCCAAAGGCAATATCCTCCCAGATACTTGGGCTAAACAATTGATCATTGGGATCTTGGAATACCATTCCGATCCGTTTCCGGATGGCTTTTATAGTTTTTTTATTCAATTCTTGATTGAACATCTGAATAGTTCCTTCTAGTGGCTTTAAGAAGCCCATTAAATGCAGGAAGATGGTGGATTTACCTGCACCGTTTGGACCTATTAATCCTATAGATTCCCCTGCTTTAACTTTAAAACTCACCTTGTTTAAGGCCAAAGTATTATCAGGATATTTATAGGTTAAATTGCTTATTTCAAGAATGTTCGAATTCATTGTGTTCATTTCTAAATTCACCTAAAACAGATAAAAGAATGGAATGATTTGCAAATCAATAAGTAAAATTACAGTAATCGCCGAGAGCGTGGTAATACCATAAAAAAAACTGTACAGAGTATTAGAATGATAATTTTTAGTAACTAATTCGCCCCTATATCCCCGGGCCAGCATTGCCCAATAAACCTTCTCACTTTTGCCAATTGATCGAACCAAAAGCGTGCCCATCATATTTCCTAGGATTACGATTCTTCGTCGAAATCCTATTTTTCGGAAACTTCTGCTCTCTTTAGCATGAAGCATCTTTGTTAATTCATCAACGAAAAGGAAAATGTAGCGGTAGGTTAATGATAAGAGTATTAGAAAAATTCGTGGAACTCGAACCCTTTTCATGGTACGTATTAAATTTGTGAAAGGAGTTGTGAAGATTAAAGTCATAATTGCCATTAAAGAAAGCCAGATCCGTAAAACAAATGAACTGGCGACTAATACTCCTTCGTTTGTCATAAAAATGTTCCAAGTTCCAATCTTCCAATGAACAAGAATTTGGCCTGGAGTAAAAAATAACAAGGGGAGGGCAATAATTATCGCAAAGACGGTAATAAAAAAGAGAGAACGAAAAAAATAATATTTGAG
>CAYGYC010000385.1:1097-4471 GCA_964353755.1 uncultured archaeon
AGGGACACCCGGGAAACAATCATAATCCCGAAAATAACCACTATTAAAAGAAAATGGCAAATAATATGGGTAAAAAGCATATTAATTACGATAAAAGTAAAAACAATAATGAATTTGAGAAGCGGATTAGTTTGATGGATGGGCGAATTCAAATTAGCGAATTTCTCAAAATAAACCAGTTCTTTAAATCGATCTAAAACGCTGTGAACAATGAGCACTTCCGTTCAATGAATTTAAATTAAGGCAAATTATTGAAAAGATAAGGTTTGTTTACTCTTTTTTCTTGACTAGCAGTTTTCCAAGCCCATAGGTAATTCCAAAAACAATAAATATTCCGAGAATCCCTGTAAAAAGGGTTGAAATCCAGGGATCTAATATCCCCGGAAAGGTATAATTTGGAAAAAAACCAACCCATGGCGCCTCTGGCGGTTCAAAACTATAAGTCTGAAACATGGCTTCCAACCCGTCAGGCCCCGCAATATAAGTGGGGACATAAAGAAAAATTGCCAGAATGATAATGATAATCGCTAACCATTTCCAAATGATAATTCTTTCCATTTCTCACCACCACACTTTAATTTCAGCGGTTTTTGGAATTAAATCTGGACGATTTTTCTTGAGATAGATGATAATGGCTAAGGTGATTCCCGCCTCGCCAAGGGCAATGAAAACATGCCAAAAAAGCATAGCCGGAATCGTTATTTCGATACTATAGGGAAAAAGGCTTGATACTCCTATCTCAATACCACAGAAAAGGGCTGCCACAATAACAGAAAGATAGGCACCTGCGAATACGGCAATATATAAACCCTTATCATCGTCTTTTACTTTTCGAATGGTATAATAAACGAAATAACCAACCAACACCACAATACCCATGTTAAAGATGTTGGCGCTCATCACCACTAACCCCCCATCTCCAAAGATGAGAGCTTGAATAACTAAAATCGTGGAAATTGACAATAAAGCTTGAGTGGGGGTTAAGAGAACTGCAATCAGGACAAACCCTAAAAGATGCCCACTTGTCCCCCCAATAATTGGGAAATTCAACATTTGTAATGCAAACACCATAGCCGTAACAATTGCCAATAAAGGTAACTTTAACTCATCTTCAATTAAAGTTTTCCTAGATTTCACAATTGAAACTGCCCAGGCAGCAATGACAATCACCCATAAGGTTATTACTAACCATAAATCAATGACACCATCGGGGATGTGCATCTTTTAGCCTCGTTAAAGTGCTAACTTATGAATTAATCAATTCTTTGATAAGAGTATTACGCTAACTATATATTAGTATTATTCCCTTAAAATTGCTTCCATAGTCCAGGTCATTTCTAAAAGTCGGAGATGAAATTTTGGAAGTATTTAGAAAAAATACTAATTTGCATTTTGATGGTACATGACCATTTTAAAAACTTAACTTATACGTGAAGAAAAATTTGTTTTGCGAGAATATCCGGCTTTTTTTCGAAGGTCAGACATTGATTCCTGAAGTATTGCTCCAGTTCCGCTTTGAAGTTTTTTTCAAAAGCTACTCGAAACTGGTAGAGCCAATTACGGGACATGAGAGTGGATCGATTAATCATGAGCCCGTATGTAATTCCCTTTCCGCTTTCAAACAGTATAATATTCGATTCTTGGCGTACCTCCTTTAAATGCTGGTCGCTAGCTAAAACCTCCTTGAAAAGGGAATCGATGCCCGCGAGCGCCCCTACGAACAAATCCTTGTCGGCGCCCTTCAAGGCGGCCGTTTGAAACTCGTAGGAGTATAATAGGGGGCCATTATTATCGAAAACAAATAAACCAAATAGCTGGACATCTAAGAGATCAAGGTGAAATAGATGAGGGCGCTTTAGGTAATGCCACGAAATTATGCCAAAGCCGAGTGTGAAAAATAGCGTATCGACGCTATTGAGGTAGGGATAATCAATATTGTCCCTCAAAATTTTGATTCTTCTTGTTTTTCAAATAAAATCGCGAAATCACTTCAATTACAAAGTGAAAGTTCAGATGTTGATAATGAGGCATATAATAAGGGGCGATTGCTAGCGGCCTTCTTGGCATCATTCGGTATGGTTTTTATAGTAATAGGTAGTAGTTGGGTATCTTTTCTTTTTGCAGGAATTACAGCATTTTTGGTTATTGCAATTATTTTCTCAATTTTCATCATTCTAACAGTAATGGCATTCGACATAAATGATAGAGCAAGTTCAGCGGGATTCGGTTTAGGATTATTTCTAGCTGGACTCATTATGTTAGCCCCCCCGGTAACTCCTGGAGATTTCGACCCAGATTTTTTAGCTGCATATGGATCAGTGGCTCTACATTATGCAATAAAGGGATTATTATTTCCTGAATATCAGGATGATGCTAACGTAGATGCTATATTTGGTTTTTTACTAGCTCCCCTAAGTGCTATTCTATATAATGCAAAAGCACAATATGATAATTTTCAAAAATCGGCTTGGCTTTTCTTAGGTGTATTCTTTATGAGTATCGGTCTAGCTATTACAATAATAACTTATGTAACATCTTAAAAAGAAATTACTACTAATTGAACATTAAAAAATAGAATACTTTTCATAATTTCTTTGGAGAGAAACCAGAAATGAAGCTTAATAACCTCATTAAAATTGGGTATATTTTGGTTATCAGTTGTTTTCTAGTTCTCTTAATTCTAATTTACCTAAAATTATTTTTGAATGTACAATTGATACTTGGCGCATTATTATTAATGTCAATCGTTATAATAAAAGTACTCCCCACAGCATTTGAAAAATATCCATCACTTCTTAAAATTTTAGCAATAGGGGAGGGGGATTTTTATTTTATTTCATTAGTTTTGGGATTTTTCTATCTTTATTTTTTAGTCCCCATGAATCTTGTTGGAGATCCACTTCATGGCATTTTAATCCTTTCTTTCTTACTTCTTATGTGGCCATTTCGGACTGGACTGGATATTTTATGGGCACATTTTAGAGGACAAATTCCTAATGAGAGTAGCGGTTTAGAAACCAAGATTATTACATTCAACTTCTTTTCAAAGCTTTTAAAATTTCACCTTATTATAATTTTTATAAATTTCATATTGGGTTTATTTTTTTTAAATCAATATAGATTTTTAAGTGACCATATTGACTATATTGTCTCCGCTCCGTTCATTTTTTTTGGAGCTGATTTAGTATTGCTTGTTTATTTTTTCAATTTAAATGAATATTGGCAAAAAGTGAATCATATAAAGCAAAATGATTTAAATTTCAATACAAAAGTCATTATCTTAAATAGACAATTTTATAAAAAGATAATAATCCCCGCATTAATTACAATCCTACTCATTTCATCAATTATTATGATACCATATCTTTTTTTAG
>CAYGYC010000386.1:0-4464 GCA_964353755.1 uncultured archaeon
ATTGAAATCGCCTGTGAACTTTACCACAGCGTAATCACCATCTGCCATTGAATTAAGTCCTAATTTACTCTGCACTTCCTCAACAATGGCATCAACCACGCCTGGCGCGCGGATCTTTAGCGCACGACCGGCGGGTACATCCATCTTGAGGTCCCTTGGTATCCCCTCACGCGCAAGCATCCCCTCCTTAAGTAGACCGATAACATCACACTGTTCTGATTCGGCGAGATAGTGGGTCGTAAGCAGGATCGTTTTGCCTTGTTTCTCGGTAAGGTCCCGGAAATACTGCCAGAAGCTAGCGCGTAGATCAGGATCAACGCCTACCGTAGGCTCATCTAAGAGTAACAGAGGCGGATCATGGACAAGGGCGCAGGCTAGCGATGCTCTACGTTTCATACCGCCCGAACAAGCCTCAATCAGACGGTCCCTGAACTTCTCGAGTTCCACAAGTTTGAGCAACTCTTCCGCGCGCTGATTTATATCCTTTTTGTCCATACCCTGAAGCCGCCCGAAAAATAGGATGTTCTCGTAGATCGTCAACTCAGCGGCGAGACTGATTTCTTGAGGCATATAGCCAATCAGGTGAATCACTTGCCTTATGTTTCTGACCGGTGTATCGAGGATAGTTGCTGTTCCAGAGGTGGGCAGGAGCAATCCCAGCATAGCCTTTATAGCAGTGGTCTTGCCTGCCCCATTTGGCCCTATAAGACCGTAGATTGTGCCTTCCTCAACTGCCAAGTCGAGGTTCTTGAGCGCAATGAAGCCATCGAAAGCTTTCGTGAGCTTAGTCGTTTGAATGACCTTCATTTTCTCCCAACCAAAATATTGGTTTCTTGAATTTCATGTTTATAGAACATTAATTTAATAAGATTTTGGGAAATACTATTACTCATATTTTAATTTCTGCGTAAGGTATGGAAATTAAATTTTCCTTGCATATCAAGGAGTGAATCACATGCCAGTTGAGATTCCAGAAGAAATTTCCCAATATATGTATGATTTCATTGATGGAATTATCAAAGATATTGGACCGAGAATGCCGTGTAGTGAGCCTGAAGAAAAGGCTGCCAAAGTCATCAAGGGTGAGTTAGAAAAAACGTGTGATGCCGTAAAAATTGAGCCTTTCACTTGCCATCCCCGAGCATTCCTCGGATGGATTCAGATTGTTATTCTGATGGTCATTGGATCAGCCGCCTGTTGCTTGTTTCTCATGCCTTATATTCCTATAATAGCCGCTTGTCTTGCATTTGGTGTGAATTTAGTTGCGCTTGTCATCGTGTGGTATGAATTCTTTAATTATGACGAGTTTATTGATCGGCTTTTTAAGGAGCAATCCTCGCAAAATGTCGTCGGAACTATTAAACCACAAGGAGCGGTTAAAAAGATTCTGATATTCTCGGGGCATCATGATAGTGCCCTCCAATTCAATCTCTTACGATATTTAAAACATGGCTATTTTGTGGTTATTTTTTTGGGGTTGTTTGTTTTTTTTATTCTAGTCATTGTATTGGGGGTTAATCTAATTGGAACGTTATTTAATCTCGGGTTAGAGAGCATTTTAAAAAGCTGGATTATACGATTATTGCTGATTGGAAGTCCCGCGTTTGTTGGACTCTTCCTCTTTGTATGGCCTGGGAAAAAGGCAAATCAAGTCCCTGGAGCTATCGACAATTTGAGTGCAGTCGCGATTGTCTTGGCTTTAGGGCGCTATCTCCAGTCACACAAGGATATTATTCCCAAAGACACTGAAATCCGGCTAATTTCTTTTGGCTGTGAAGAGGCGGGTCTCCGAGGTGCCTACCGCTACGTAGAAGCGCACCTGGACGAATTAAGAAGCTATGATGCCGTTGATATAAATATGGATGGTGTGATGAGCGATAAAAGTTGTATGATTTTTGAAAATGAACCCACGACCCGAACACACCACTCAAAAGAAATCGTGGACAAACTCAAAAAAGCAGCCGAGATTGTAGAGGTACCTATTAGTGCCTTCGGTGCATCCATTCTTGAACGATTTGCGGGATTGCTTTCCGGGGGGACCGATGCTGCCGCCTTTTCAAAATCGAAAGTAAAAGCGGCAACCTTGGCTTCCATGGAACTGCGTAAATTCCCCTTATTTTATCATCAACCGAGTGATACCCTCGATATGATCACTAGAGGCTCTCTTGAAATGGCGTTGAAAGTTTGCATCGGCTATGTCCTAAATGAATCAAAATCAGAGAATTGAATTTCCGTATAAAGTTATAGTCGCACGCCGTGTGGTTTAGGCTGATTTTCAATGTATAGCATCCCTTTCTCATCGATGGCGACGAGCCCTTTCGCAATGTAAATGAGCGAAAGGGGAAATATGACCCAATCACCCACTTTTTTTAATTCATCCTGATGCTTCCGGGAAAGTTCTTCCACTAAATTCCTTTTCTGGGGCGATTTGAGATCCTCCACTGTCATTGAGGCAGGGAATTTAATGGTTACGGGTTTAGAAATTAAAAGAATAGGACCATCATCGACCGCTTCGGTTGCCAAATGCGTGCTTGCCCGAATTTGAGTTTCTCCTGCCAGAATTGCGTCCTTAACCGCATGATCCCCCGTATACTTTCTTTTACCTGTCTTAGGATCTATAAGTGATAGATCGGCGGGGTGGACATTGACTGTCGGATAGGTCTGAAAGATAATTTTGGTGACAATGCTCATATACCCTCCCAAAGCCACGCAATGAATATTCTGATCTTTTAAAAACCCCAAAGTCAGTTTATCATACTCTTCTCTGAGTTTTAGGTCTCGTTTGGAAGTATGCCCTCGGGATTTATAAAATTCCCAAATATCATTTATTTTATAAGGTAAGTGATATTCTTGGGCGATTTCCCGAATTTTGCATTTACTAGGGTCTGCAACATCGCTAAACAAACACACTAATTCGTAAGGTGTTTTGCCACCCTCTGTTTTTAATTCGATTTCCTTCTCCAGGATTTTTCGCAGGTTCGTACCCGAGCCCGACATCAGTCCTGCCACCCGCATGGGGTTCCCTGCATGCTGCCGCGGGTTATACAGTAATCTTTTTACCATCTCATTTCATCTTATTATTATCTTGTTAGATATCTACTATAAGAATCTGATTAGGCTATCAATTTGATAAAAATTATTCTTCGCCTTTAAAAAAATTAGTGTTCGCCGAGGACGCCTGTCAATTGTAAGATAGCAGTGAAATATTGCCCAAATTTCTTTCATTTTAACTAAACTTATTTAATATTAGTTATTAGAAAAGTAAATATACACTTCAAATTAAATAATCGTTGATATAATAATTCTTAGGGGATAATTTTAACATGAAAAACCGGTCTTTAAATTTAATATCGGTTTGTTTTATTTTAAGCGTTCTCCTAATATCTGTAAATTTTCAAGGATTACCTATAAAGGTAATAAATGAAAACGGTAATGATAGATCTCCCTCAGATCAAAATTTTGAGGTTCCTTTTGATTTGAACCCCCTAGGAGACTCTTTAGGATTAATGTGGATTATGGGAAGACCCGCACTTATTATGTATTCAACTCCGGATGTGATTTACTATAATATCTACAGATCATTACAGGAGGGACCTTTTGAATTAATAGATACAGTAATTAAAACAAGTAATCCACAGATATATTATCCCCCAGATTTACCGATAAGACCTATCAGCTATTATATCACGGGACTAGATGAAAAATATCAGGAATCACTCCCCTCAAATATAGTAACTCTTGCTCTTCCCCCTATCTATGCCCCTATATGGGAGAATATTAGTGATAATCATAATGGTGATTTAGTTTTAAAATGGACTGATAATTTTAGTAGTTCTCTTGAATTTATTAGTGAATATCACATATATCGTATTAATTCATCTGAAGGGATTCCATCTTTAATTGCACATATTGGCTCAAGATATATTCACATATATGTTGATTATGGAATTCCAAATGGAAATTGGAGTTATTTTATTACTACTATAGATACTTATGGAAATGAAAGACCCTCTTCTAATCCTTATAATATCTCAGTAAATGATAGTGTGGCACCAGGTCCACCAACTGGATTAACATACACTCCTCTCAATGGAATAGCAAATATTACTCTTTCTTGGGCGCCTCCCAATACTTTAAATAACGGGTCTGATGTTAAACGATATGAAATCTATGGTTCAGTGAAACCTATTGAAAATATTATTGGATATATCCCTAATGCCACTATCATAGGTCTTGGATGGTTCCCAAATGGCACTAATTTCTATCCATTAACTACCTATACTTTCTTTAATTTGCCTGATAATATCTATTATTTCATTGTTATCGCCTATGATGATAATAATCATGTGAGTTCTTTCTCCAATATGGTAATTTGCACGGTTGATACGATTAATCCAACAATATTTAATGAAACTATAACGTATCGAACAAATGGTAATTCAGCTAAAAAAGCGAGTGAAATCA
>CAYGYC010000387.1:0-4459 GCA_964353755.1 uncultured archaeon
AACATTTTTAAGTATCAATGAGCTGATGGTGCAAACATTGAATAAGCAGACTGTATTTCTGGAAAATGCTCACGTTGGAATTACCGGTGCCAACGGCTTTTTAGGTGCTCATATTTGCAAGCTTCTGAATCAGAAAAGGGCGATAATTCATGGATTCGTGTATCCCGGTACTTCTATGCAAGTTATTGCTAAAGAAATTATTCAATCCGGAGGAGACATAAAACAGATGGACATCACAAAACCAGCGGATATGAAAGACAAATTTAATGATATAGAATATTTATTCCACGTTGCAGGTACTACTGCCGAATGGGACTATCCACTAAAAAAGATATTCGATATTAATTATTATGGGGCGAGGAATGTCCATACGTATGCCCGAAACGCCGGGGTTAAGCGCACGGTCCACACCTCTACCATGGCGGCAAATGGGTCGTGTCCCGCCCCGTACCCGGCAGTAACTTCAGAGGAGGCACAATGGGATATGCAATTCACTGGTCCCTACAGCGTCAGTAAATACATGGGTGATCGAATCGCCAAGAAATTCAATCAGCCGGGCGTGTATGAGACAATCCGAATCCGCCCTCATCAAATTTTGGGCTGGGGCGACACGGGTCCCAGTGCTCCGGGCAAATTGGTATTACAAACGCTCACGAGAGGGTTCCCGGGGTACATTGATCAAGTTACTCAGATCGTTCATGTGCAAGATGTCGCTGAAGCGGAAGTGACTGCGATGGAGCGGGGTACTCCTGGCTCAGTTTATAATATTGCGAGTGAGGTACCTATGTCGGCATATAACTTTCTCCGATACATCTGTAAAGCAGCAAAGAAGAAACCGCCGCCTCCGATTCCCGTCCCCAAGAGAGTTATTCGCCTTGCGGCCTTCTGGCTAGAAGGCATTTCAAACGCAATAACGCACAAACCACCTCTCTTCACGCGGGGGAATGCCCGAGTCCTTTATAAAAACACGGGGACTTCTATTGAGCGAGCTAAGCGGGAACTGGGATTTACCCCTCGCCCTTGGCAGGAAGCCGTGAAGGAAGCCGTTCGCTGGTTTCAAGAAGGATATCATCGTTGAAATAATTATTTTATAATAAAATATATTGGTAATCCCTTCTAAATGGTTCTATTATTTGTCAGTCTTCATCCATTATCAGTTTGAAATAACCTTTAATATTTAAATTAACTTTAATTTTCAATTCATTTTGAATTTAGAACTAATTAGTTGTAAAAGAATAAGTTTAGCGATTTTATGATGATTCGCAAATGAGCCAACGAAGACCCATCTCCTATTTATTGCTTTCGGCATTAATCTGGGGAAGTTCTTTCCCTGTGATAGAATTTGGTCTCAGATCCCTTTATATTAATTTTTATCTCTTATTTTTTTTAAGATATCTTCTGGGCGCGATGGGGTCAATTATAGTTATCTTTCTTCTTCGAACCAAATTCGCTCATTTTATTGCCTTATTAAAAACCCGAAATGTGGTTTTATTAGGATTATTAAATATGATTGCCGTGACTCTCGGGACGCTGGGGCAAGTTTTCACCGTTTCGGGGAAAGCAGCCCTCTTAACAAACATTAATTTGATCTATGTCGCCATTTTTGCCTTTTTTATTTTCAACGAAAAATTTAATCGTTATAAAATACTGGGGATCTCGTTCGGAATTGTAGGTACTTACTTTTTAACCATTGGATTTAATTTTCACCAATTGTTTTATGGGTCTTTAGTTGGAGATCTCTTAATTTTATTGGCTGGATTTATTTGGGCGATATATATTATCATCGTTAAAAAGGTTCTTGATAATCCGGACACCTCCAAAAATGTGAGTCCATTGGATTTAACTAATATGGTAATTATTTATACATTAATTTTTGGTTCAATACCTTTAATTTTCTGTATTTGGTATGCTCCGGCGGTATTTTTTCTACCTAATAATGCCCTAAGTTGGATAGCGATCATTTATCTTGGAGTCACCTGTACGACGCTCGCCTATTTAGTTTATAATAAAGGATTACAGAAATTGAGCCCGGTCATTACTGCTGTCATTTCCTTAACGGAAGTCCTGGTAGCGAATATTCTAGGCATAATCTTCCTCCCCAGCCAAGTCTATTTCACGGTGGATTTTATGGTCGGTGCGTGCTTCATAGTCGGAGCAGTCATCATTTGCAGCCTAAAATGAATTCAATTCGTCATCGTTATCGGATACTGGCCATACGTTTTAGCGCTTTCTATCATTTTCTCATAATTCGGCAAGGATACAGAATAGGAGAGATTGGCAGAACTGAAAATATAGCCACCCCCGGGCGCACATCTAGTCATCAATTTTTTCACATATGCTTCAACTGCTTCAGCAGTTCCGTGCGTCAGCGTCTCAACGGGCACATTGCCGATTAAGGTGAGTTTGTCCCCATAGTCCGTTTTTGCCTTGAAAATATCCATTCCTGCGGAAGGTTCCCACGGGTTTAAGGCGTCAACACCCGCCGCAATAATGTCAGCGAGAATAGGATAGAGGTTCCCATCGGAATGTAAAATAACTTTGCCATTATATAAATGAACCTTATCACACAAGCGTTTTAAATTGGGAGTCACATATTTTCTAAATAAGGCGGGGCTTAAGAGGGGGCCGGTCTTGTGCCCTAAATCATCTAAAATAAACATCCCCTCGGCACCTAAATTCAGCATATTTTCAGCCACTGCCAGCATGAAATCACCTCGATCTTGTAAGACCCGGGCTATAAAATGGGGCTTTTGATATAATAGTTTCACAAAGGTATTAAATCCAAACACCTGCCAGGTCGTTTCGAATGAACCTAACATACTCGGAAAAACAATCATGTCATCTCCTACGGCCTCCAATGCGCCTTCATAGGAGGCTTTTCGCGCCCGATGATCAGGATCCAATGCGCCCCATTTTTCATAGGCGTCCTCCGGATTTTCAGTGTCAAAATAGCCGCCTTCGTAGTAGGGTACATTGATTTCTTTCGCGCCGGACGTTAATTTCGCAAATTTATACCGCTTTCCATGCTCTTCGGTGTAACAATTCCATTGTGGAAATTTGTATTTCGTAAATAGACCCGTTACCGGACTAGAAACCATATCATAGCCAATAGTTTGAAACATCTTAAGGGTGGATTTCATTGCTTTTTTAATAAGATATGGTCTATTCGATAAAAAGCCAAAAAGTTTATGCCCTCCGGGGATGTACCGAAGTATTTTCAATAGAGTAATAAGGTCGCCCATGCTTCGGCCATGATATTTTTCTATCACTGGAACAGAATCAATGCCCACCTCAAATAAAGGGACCCTATCAGGTTCTTCATGGTTTAATGTTGTTATAACTCGTTTTTTCGAGAGGTTCATATTTAATCCATCACCAACTTTCGTTATGGCGTATGGTTAGAAATGTAAAAATATTATCTCTTTTATTGAAATATTACATGTAGTAGAAGATAATGATGGAGCAACTTTTACGGAAATAAATAAGTTAATAAAAATTTTAAGTTGGGATAATGCAAGATTCAATTTCATTTGTCATTGTAGCATTCGATTATATCATCGCCATTTTTCTATTACAAATCGGATTAGTATTTATAAGACAATGGTCAAAAGAAACTAAAACGCAATTTAGGAATACAATTATATTGGGTTTTGGGTTATATTTCATATTATTTTCCATAGGGTTGTTTATTGTTTTCTTTATTACGAGTCATGAAATGGAGACAGCCCAATTTAATATTTACTTCATACTATCGATTCATCTGCGGGGATTTGCTGGCGTTCTTCTGGCATTCCTTTTAGAACGCACAATTCAAACCACATTAAGAACCCGATACTTGATTTCACTGACTTTAATTGGGTTATTATGTATCGTTCCCTTTTTCGTACTATCGCCATATCTATCTTTACTTGTAAATGCGATTAATATAATCCTGATAGTGGTCCCCTTAGGCTTCACGCTCTATTTTATAAAACATACCGTTGGGAAAAATCGGCAGAATTTTTTTATTTCCATTCCAGGCTTTCTGCTTTTTGGGATTGATCTTTATATAACGACGCCTCAATTCGTAGCTTGGATGGAAGCAACTTTTTATTTTTCATCTATAGTGTTAATATCACTTAAATTAGTAACTCTCTTAGGGATTGCATTAATCCTATACGGATTTAATGGCTATTCGTTCTTTTTAGATGCAGAATGGAGAGAGAACGCGATCATGCTGTATGTCATCGATAAAACGCGTCTCATTATCTTATATCGTAAGAACTTTTTAACTGAAACTTTGACAAAACGTACCGAAAGCGAGGAGATATTTGCAGGCGGGATCTCAGGAATAGAATCCATTATCGAACAAATAACCCACACGACTAAAGGTATCGATGTAATCAAATTAGAAGATAAATTAATTTTGTTATCCCATGGTGAAAAAATCATAACTGCCCTAATAGCTAAGAAGAATATT
>CAYGYC010000388.1:0-4450 GCA_964353755.1 uncultured archaeon
TAAAATCCTTGCTTTTTTTGTATTTTTAAAATAAAGAGAAGAATCCTCTTTTCATAAAGAGCAGCATCGTCTTTTTGTTGATCCTTTATGCAATAACCTTTTATCTTCATTACTGCTAGGAAATACAATATTTTGAGATAAAATAGATCGCTCGAAACACAAAGGCACAATGAGGTGCTAGAAATGACGTGTCAAGAATGTGAAGGGTATTGTTGCAAATATTATACGGTATTAATAAATTCTTCCGATGCCCGGCGGATTACCAGTCAGTTGAACGCCCGAATCTCTCCCTTGAAGTATCTGACCCTGCATGATAAAGAAATTGGGAAAGGGGAAAACCCAATCGTTCAACTCAAAGGGAAGAAAGAGGGGGTTTTCGGCATTAAAAAGAAAAAAGATGAAAGCTGCTATTTCTTGAATAAATCAGGGTTCTGTGATGTGCATGCATTCAAACCTTTAGTGTGTTTGCTATATCCTTACCGAATTGATAATCCAATTTGTCCAAAGGAAGATTTAGCGATGTTTCAGAAGACAATGGAAAGTGAGAAGTGGGAACCGGTCGTCGATCAGCTTTATGATGAAGATCAGGTATTTGTCGACGAGATTAAGAAGTGGAATGCAGATAATGCTGGCAAAGATTTTGCGGATCTGCTCCGCTTTTTAAAGATATTAAAATAACTCTATCTAATAGAAAATAGAATACGATGCGTATTTCTTGAATATTAAAGAGGTGAAAAACCATGATTGGAGGTTATGAACTGGAAGGTGGGCGTAATGTCAAAACCCCGTGGTTAGATGGGGTTTTAGAGCGCGCCATGGAATTAGTTGATAAATGGATCGAACAGAAACCTGAATTAGAATCCTTTCCGGAGGCGATTCTCTTACTGAAAGCGATTGAATGTGTAGATATGATGCGAATGCTGGAGGGATTTAAAAAGGCTGGGCTTGATGATGAGCTGGCGCTGGAGAAAGTCCATTCCCATTTGCATGAACATTTAATTTACAACGGACTCTTTGGTTTTTTATCGATGTTCTCCTTTTTTGCAGATCATCCCGTTGATAAATGGCCCATTGAGGATGACCCTTTGGTCCCGCCCTCGGCGACGGGTCTCACGGAAAAACCGCCCCTGGAACAAGAATTAAAAGAAGGATGGGAATTTAAGAACGAAATTCCAGAGATGATTGGACCTGAAGCCACTGGGCACCTGTTACAAGCAATTCTAGCTTTTGATCGTTGGATTCGCGAGATATACAAGCCTAGATCAGCAGACCAAAGGAAAGAAACAACGAAAAAAAGCGCAAAAAAAAGCGCAAAAAAGCCAAAAACATAACATCCCAACTTATTTTTTCCTCCTATCTACTTACGAAAATTTAAAGGTAAAGTCACTCCCTAGTTACTAAAAACCTATGGGTGGTTCCAATGAAGAAAGGCAAAGCCGTGAAGAAACAGATTTCCAATATTCAGCTACTAAATAAGCTGAAAAACAAATTTACTAAAAAAGTCCAGTTAAAAAAGATAGAAAAGAAAGAAATCGAACAAAATCTGGTCTCCTATTTTCAATCGATCATGAAAAAGGAATTTAATTTCAAACTGATTAATTTAGAGGAATTGGCAGGGCTGGGCATTGGAGCGAATGAATCAAATTTAATGATTACCCTCTTGTTGGAAAAGATTATTAGTAAATATGCCGAGGCCAGCATTAAAAGTCTGTTTTATCTTATGGGATTAGCGGAGAAGAAGTTAGAAGATTTGGATGAATATCTCCTCGCGGGGCATGATTTGTATATCGACCTACTTCAAGAATTTAAATCTCGGACTGCTGGGACCTTAATTCAATATATGAGCGCCTTATGTGAAGAGTTTCTGAAGAAATTTTACACCATCAAAACCGGGAAACCGTTAGATGCGTTTCTGACTTTAGCTCCTTTGATTAAAGAAATCCTGCAATTTTCTCCCTATAAAAATAACAGATCTTCCATGAGTGAATTAGAACCGTGGCAGGTACCTCTCATTTGGACGTATGAATTACGGAATTTATTCATGCACAACGTTTTATCACTTACGCAAAACACCTTTGAATTCTTATATTACATTATAACTTCGGGCATCCTCTTAATTCCCTTCATTCTCAAGGATTATTACAAAGACTGGTTCATCCAGTGTCCTAAATGCAAAAACCCCTTGTTTACGAAATTTAAACGACCCGGCGAACAATTCAAATGTCTTTTCTGTGATGAGGTAATTTCCAAAACTGCTACGGATACAAACAAATAACCCTTTGATGAATTTTCAATAAGAGAAAAATAAATAGGAATCCAATAAAGAACTAGTATAAAATCAGGTGTATCCCAACAATGGCTTGTTCTAAATGCAATGGATTTTGCTGTAAAGAATATGTTCCCCTCATAAGCTCTGCTGATGCCCGACGAATTGTTCACAATTTACCTCCTCAACCATCACCAGAAACCTATCTTGTCCTTTATGAAAAGGAGTTTGGGGAAGGAAATTACCCGGTAATTCACCTCAATGGGACGGATGAGTATATTCTAGGCCTTAAATATGAGGAGGATCATTGCTATTTTCTGAAGGAATCCGGACTCTGTGAAATTCATGCCTTCAAACCGTTGGTATGTGCATTATACCCCTATAGAATCAAGGAGCCAATCTGTCCCGAGAAATGGGTGGTGGATGTTGCACGCATGCGCCCGCTCCTCAAACAGTATCGCGCAGAAAAACGAGCCTACCAAGAAGAAGTTGCAGCTTGGAATACCCACTCGGCGGAGAAGGATTTCACCGCCTTTCTACGCTTTTTACAATGTGTATAATGAGTAACTTGATCAAGATTTCTGGACACAAAGGCTTTTAAATCATACTCCCTTAATTGACATAGAGAACGTAAAAGGACGCAAGAGGAAAAAAGATGGTAAAAACTATTAAAAAGATTGTAGGATTATCGCTCATATGTTGTATGCTATTCGGATTGGCACTGATCTCGCTTAATATGGCTGAAATACGACCAACTGCAACGAATCTTAAGCCACAACAAATGGACAGTGGGCTCAAAGTCTCTAGTCTCCATACAGCAATCGCTATTATCGGAAACAAGGATTTTAACGACACGGCATTTATCGAAGGGTGGCCAGGCAATGGCACCGCAGACTTTCCCTTCGTCATCAGCGACTATGTGATCATAAACCCGGGCGCAGCCGGAATTAGGATTCACGACACCACTGTCTATTTCATCATCGAAAATGTCACTGTGCTCGATGCTGAACCGAATGCGGCATTTGAGTTCCACAACATGACAAATGGGGAAGTACGAAACTGTATCGGCATCAATGGTTCCTTCTCCTTCAGTGAAATGCAGAACACTATCCTATCCGGCAATATCGCCATAAATATTAGTGGAAATGCATTCACCGTCTATGGCTCACAGAATATCCTATTCAATAATACCGCCAGAAATTCTTATGGGTCTGGTGCGATTGGGTTCTTTGTTGAAGGTTCGTCCAACATCCTATCCAACAATACCGCCAAGGATTGTGAAGAGTTTGGGTTCGCCCTCTATGGCTCGTCCAACCTCCCATCCAACAATACCGCTACGTTTAATAAGGAAGGGTTCTACATCTCTGGCTCGGATAACACCCTGACGAGTAATACCGGCAATCATAATACCCTAAATGGGTTCAAACTCGAATTTTACTCACTGAATACCCTGATTTACAATACCGCCACCAATAATGGTGCTAATGGGTTCCTCCTCGTTGACACCTCGCACAACATCCTAGTTTACAATGCCGCTACCAATAATGGTGCTAATGGGATTGCCCTTGATAACGCCTCGCAGAACACCTTGGTTCGCAATACAGCTACGAATAATGACTATGGCTTACATTTAATATCCAGCAATTACAATACGTTCGGGGCCAATACTTTATCACCGAATGGCGGTTGTATTTGGGAATCTGGGTGTATAGGGAATACTTTCGATGGAAATACATGTGAGGAGGAGTCGGGAATACCTGGATTCAATCTGGCGATCTTAATTGGACTGATAACAGTGATCTCCGCCGTTTTCTTCCTCCGAAAATATCAATGCGGGCGTTTAAATCTGTATTAAGAAATTCAATTCCCTTTTTTTTCTCAAAAACTCTGTATTTAGCCCAAAACTGTCTATCGTATTAGAATACGATACAGAGAAAAAGAAAGAAAAAAAGAGAGGAATTGAAATTTAACTCGGCGTTATGATCGTCCGATCAATTTTTTGCGTTTTCAGGTCCATGACCATTAATTCATAATTGTTCTTATCCGTGTTTGTTTCACTGAAGCCGTTTACTGCGAGGGTCTTGGCGTCCTCCAGACTCAGATCTTCCTTGTAATTTGATTCGAGATATTTCATTAGTGCGTCGTCATTTCTCCCAATGGCGATCGCTTTCACTTCGAATTTCG
>CAYGYC010000389.1:0-4428 GCA_964353755.1 uncultured archaeon
TGGGGGATTCGAGCGCATTCAATTTGAAATCTATTGATTCCGAAATTTTTTCATTCCGAATTTTTATATGGTCACAGCAAAATTCAGAATTATTCTATCCCTTACTTACATTTATTACGGAAAAATTTTTATTCTCCATTTGTAATAAAATTGTAAATTTGAAGTAACCTACTGAATGATATAAAATCATTCTTCACAACGGCTAAAGGTTAAAAGCCAATGAATTCCGCGAAACCGAATTTGACAATAGAAAAAATGCGTAATTTCATGAGTGGACTTCTTGTACTTTTAGCCGTTGTTATCGTCCTTGTTATTATTATTGTATAAGGCCCTTGTAGCTTTATGAATGTTACAAGGGCTGTAAAAAAGGCATTACTTTTTGAAAAAGCTCTTGTAACATTTATGCTATAAGAGAGCAGACCATTTAAGGGCGATTCGAGATGGCAGAGAAAAAATAAGCGGAGTCACATGAATGACACAAGATAATAAAATAATAGAAATAAGATGGCATGGTAGAGGAGGGCAGGGAACTATAACGGCATCAAATTTTCTAGCAAAGGCCGCTTTTAAACAGGGATTCAAAGGCGTTCAATCTATTCCGTGGATCGGTGCGGAACGCCGCGGGGCGCCAGTCAAAGCTTTTACCCGCCTAGCAAAGGAGGAAATCCGGATCCATTCACAAATTTATGAGCCGGATGTAGTCATCGTGATGGACCACACCCTTTATTATGTCTATCAGGCAATGATTGTATCAGGCTTGAAGGAGGGAAGTATCTTGCTTATCAATTCCCCTAAACTGTTAAATGCGAAACACAGCTATCAAATTAAAAGCGTTGATGCCACCAGCATTGCGATTAAATTGGGATTAGAAGTGGCAGGTCAGCCCGTGATTAATGCCCCCATGTTAGGTGCCTTTGCAAAAATATCCGGTATTCTCAAGTTAGACCCGTTAGAGGAAAGTATCAAGGAAGAATGGCCTGGAAAATGGGCTGATAAAAATGTCGAAGCTATGAGGACCGCTTATGCCACTATCTCTTAACAATAAATGGTTTTTCATGTATTAAGGAGTAATAATATGCCTGAAAAGAAATATTGGAAATGGAAAGAAGTTGAAAAGCATTCCTCAATCAATGATCTCCCGCCAGTCCCACTTTCGTTGCCAAATTATGGCAGTATAGGAGCTACTGGAGATTGGCGGACCTTCTGTCCAGTGATAAACAAATCCAAATGCAATCAGTGCTATTTCTGTTGGATGTACTGTCCAGAGGCGGTCATTGACATTGATCCAGAAGGTTATCCCACCATTGACCTAGAATACTGCAAGGGTTGTTTAATTTGTGTCCATGAATGTCCGAAAAAGGCAATCACCCAGGTGCGAGAGAAGAAGGAATATGAGGAGGGGAAATGATGATGACACACCAGAAAACTGAGTTAAAAGCGGAAGCTCGGATCATTTCAGGGAATGAGGCTTGCGCCTGGGGAGCGCGCTATGCCCGTGTGCAGGTAATTTCCGCTTATCCTATAACACCTCAAACCACTATCGTGGAAAGGCTCTCGGATTTTGTAGAGCAAGGAGATTTAGATGCCGAATTTATACGAGTCGAAAGTGAGCATAGCGTGATGGCCTCTTTAATTGGAGCTGCCTACAATGGTGTACGAACGTATTCGGCAACCAGTGGGCAAGGATTGGCATACATGCATGAAATGCTCCACTGGGCCGCGGGAGCTCGGCTTCCAATAGTCATGGGCGTTGCAAACAGGGGAATGGCACCGCCATGGAATATTTGGGCTGATATTCAAGACGTGATGGCCGCCCGTGATACAGGCTGGATGATTTTCTTCGCTGCAACGCACCAAGAAATCTTTGATACGACAATTCAAATGTATAAGATCTGTGAAAATTCTAAAGTTTTTCTCCCGGCTTTCGTCTGTTTAGAGGGATTTGTACAGTCGCACACGGAAATGCCAGTTTATATGCCGGATCAACACCTCGTGGATGAATTTCTCCCTGAAGTCCCAAAAAATGGCTGGCCGCATTTCTTCCTCGATCCAGATCGCCCGATTACCCACGGAAATCTCCAAAATCCAGGAGGCCCGACGATCTCGCCCGATTGTTGGTATTATGAATACCGGTACTTAATCCAAAAGGCCATGGAGAATGCGAAACAGGTAATTATTGACGTAGCGGAGGAATACAAAAAGAAATTTGGATTTTATCATGGGGATCTCATTGAGAAATACCGATGCGATGATACGGAAGTGGCTTTGGTATCCATTGGCAGTTTAGCCGATCAAGCAAAAGTGGCGGTGGATATTTTGCGAGAAAATGGGTATAAAGTAGGTGCGGTGAAACTCCGATGCTATAAACCGTTTCCTACGGAACAGTTTCAGGAATTGGCGAATACCATTCGCGTCTTCCCCGTTATGGAACGCAGCATGGCCTTTGGTCTCGTGGGCGGGATTGCTTCTGTCGATTTGAAATCAGTCCTCTATCAACATCCCAACCATCCCTTTGTTCTGCCGGTTATTGCAGGAATTGGTGGAAGAGATATCCGAGTAGAAGACCAAATAGAAGTCTTAAAAACAGCGGTCGAAATGGCAGAGACTAATGAAATGAAATCCCCCTTAATTCTATCAGGGATGCATCAATAAGAGGTTTGGAAAATGGTAAATATAAAGAATTTAGTGAAAGATCCCATTGCAGGAGAGGAGTATTTCTTAAAAGGGAACTCCAGTTGTGCCGGTTGTGGTGGTGAAGTCGCATTTCGGTGGATAATGAAAGCCCTGGGGAAACGCACCATTGTTGTAGCTCCTGCAAGCTGTTTTAATGTGACGATTGGGCTTTATCCGAAAGCTGGTCCAACGATTCCTTATCTCAATATGGCGTTTGCTGCAGGGGCGGCTACCTGCTCTGGCATTATTGCCGGCGTTGCGGCACGAAAGAAATTAGATCCTTCTTTAGAGGACATTAATGTGCTCTGCTATGCGGGAGATGGCGGTACCATTGATATCGGGCTTCAGGGATTATCGGGGGCTGCGGAGCGCGAGACTGATTTCATTTATATCTGTTATGATAATGAAGCGTATATGAATACGGGAACGCAACGGAGTGGCGGCACGCCCTATGGTGCCTGGACCACTACGACTCCCACTGGCAAAAGGCAACATAAAAAGAATGTTCCGATGATCATGGCGGCACATGGAATTCCCTATGTGGCGACAGCGAGTACGGGCTATCCACTCGATCTCTACAAAAAAGTGCTGAAAGCGAAAGGTATCAGAGGCACTAAATATATCCATGTGCTTGCACCGTGTGCACCAGGCTGGCGATTTCCTACGGAACTCTCAATTGAAGTAGGGCGAAAAGCAGTTCAAACTGGAATGTGGATTCTTTACGAAATTGAAAATGGAAAAATGGCGCTCACTGGTCCTAGTAAGTATTTAATTAAAAAAGAAAGCCGCAAACCTATCGATGAGTATCTTAATCTCCAAGGGCGATTCAAAAATACTACCCAAGCAGATGTTAAGGTCCTCCAGGATTGGATCGATCACCAATGGTCCGATCTAAAAAACTGGATCACAACCCAAATGTCCTAATTTTTTTAGGACTACGAATTTTGGTTATTCTTTTGCGGAAGGCGAGGGCGTTCATTATCCGTTTGGGCTGCCCGCTTTAACATCATTTCTTCCACAAATTTTTTGGCGGGACCTGGGGGCATTAAAGCGGCTACTTCTTCCATAGCAGCAAGAATTCGCGCCTCTTTTTCATTTTCACTCAGATGCGTATCATTTTTTCCAATTAAAACCGCTATATCTGATGGTTCAGTCACCGATTTTTTGGATTTCTCATCTAATAATTCTACCGCTGAAATTGGTGAAGCAGCGGGTTTCTTTTTTTCAAATTCATCGATTACCGAAATTTTTGGCTGTTGAATAGGAGTTAATAACGATTTAAGATCGTCTTTACTGGGTTGCGGGATTTTAGGTACAGGGGGCGGCGATATAAACGGTTCCTGAATTTTATGCTTGGGTATTTCTTGAGGATTTGAGGAAAAAGACACAGGGATAGATGGTTCAGTGGTAACTTTCACTGGAACTTTCTCTTCGGAGACACTTGGCTTAATCGATTCCAGATCTGCTTTTGAAATAATGTCGTTGAGATCTTCAGCGGAAAATTGTAAAGTGGTTTCTTCCGTGGAGGGTTCTTTCTTTTTTTCAGGTGCTTTTATTAAGGGCTCGAAAATTTCTGTTATTATTTCCTCAGCAGGTACCATGGGGATTGATTCATCATTTTTAGACGATAATTTTTGCATTTCGGCTTCTAGTTCTTTGAATATTTCTTCGGAAACAGGTGTGGGCTGAGATTCGATCTTTATTTCCGGTACAGTTACTTTAGAATCCGTTGTTTTAGGGATCTCTTTAATTTCT
>CAYGYC010000390.1:0-4414 GCA_964353755.1 uncultured archaeon
TGATAGCGAACTATTATTGTTAAATCAAACAATACTTGACATTTTTGCACCGTCCAAACTTTACCGTCCGGAAGATCTAATAAAATATAACAATAATCATCCTACGGGAATGAATTGGCCTTCCGTAAAGGAATTACGTAACCGAATAATTATTGTGCTTACCGGGAATTCTCTATCAAAATGGAACTATTGGAAAAGAATCCCCCTGCAGGAAATGACGTGCTTTATTTCCTATACCTACCCCGATGATGGCAAAAAAAACTACAGTAACGAGATGTTGGAGGAAATTAAAATTGTTAATACGGCAGCGAAAAATTGGAGATGGGCAAGTAATCAATCAATTAAAGGGAAAGTAGTCCGTCTATTTCAGTACAATCCGAGAAGCTACCCAGTTATAAAACGAATAAAATTTCCCTTAGGTCGATGGACGAAGCATAAGTGCAATTTTCCAGCAACCGACCATCCCTTTAATTACTTAGGGGGGAACCGGGATTGGTATAAAAATACCTGCTTAACGCTGCAAACTTACCTAAAAAAGAATACTTGAAAAAGAGTGCTTAAAATGAAGGACAATTCACTCAATGCCAAGGACGATTATTCAACAAAAACCTCGATTTTTTATAGTTTCGCGGGATTCACGGATGTAATTATGCTTCAATTTTTTACATTTCTCATTTTTACCTTTTATTATTCGGTTGTGGGATTGAGTGTAAATTTAATCACGATCGCTTTTATAATAAATCCCAAGTGTTGCGGGGAAATCGGTGTATTGATCCAAATTCGTCTGATTGATTGGGGTTAGGTAGAGTAAATCCCAATACCGTATTCCCATGTTCTTGCGTCTACAAATATCATAAGAGGTCGCCCATGCTAACGTCTCCCAAGATAAATAGACACGCCCATCCGATACAGTTGCCGGAAAAGCTTGAAGGTGCGGCCCGCGTACCACGGCATTATTAGTAATAGTATTATTGACCCCACTGAGAATACGTATGGCAATCCCGTTATCAACAACTTGATTCCAGATTATTTTTGACTGGTTCGTCTTTTCAACACCTATGCCATATTGGGTATTATTATAGATCTCATTATATTTAATCGTTGTATTAATGTCCTTAAGAAGGCGAATACCCTGCGTAAAATACCCGATCGTGTTCCAAGTTATTGCCGTATGGTTTGAGTTCTCCGAATAGATGCCATATTGTCCGCCCTTCGAAATTTCATTAGAATAAATGGTAATAAACTTCGTATTGAGGAGATATATGCCAGTATTGGTATTCCTGATGGTATTCGAGCTCAGGCTAATATTCTCAGATCCACTTAAATAAAACCCGTAATTGCTTCCCGATACAAAATTATTGGCGAATTGGTCTAAAGCGGCCCCTATCCAAAACCCATAATTGGTATTATTAATAGCGAAATTATCTTCCATAATAATTCTACCTGCCCCTCCAACTCCAAAACCGGCCCCGTTTTTGTACGCGGTGTTATTATAAAAACGCATATTATACGCACTGGTAGAAAATCCGTAATTGGTATTGTTCCAGGCGGTGTTATTAATGAGGGTACTGCCCCCTACGCCAACGAAGTACAACCCATTCGTATTGTTCCAAATCTCGTTTTTATAGAATGTGGCAAGGGCCATCCACAGATTACCAGCGTACTCATTATTGAAGAATTTATTGTAACTAATTTCCCATAAGTATTGAACACTGTTCACCGTGTATATTCCGTATTTATTATGGTGGAGGCTATTATTAATGACATAATTCGGACCGGCGTGACCCGATTGAATTCCAGCATCCAAGTGATCATAAATATTATTTTCCACAAGACGATTATACTCATTATCATAAGATTCAAATACAATGCCATTATCATCGTAGCCCTGATTTCCTCTGTTACTGAATATTTGAGTCCGGGTAACATTGTTAAAATTGGAATACTGTATAAAATATATACCTGCCCCCATATTGCTATAGATGGAGTTCTCGATCAGATTATTAGAACTAGAACCGGAAAGATAGAAACCAACACCCCCTAAATTGAGCGCCCCATTATTATTGTAAGCATGGTTGTCCTCAAACCAATTATTATTGGAATTGAATAAAGCGAATCCAAAAGCACTGTCACTTGGATGACTATTATTATATGAAGTATTATTGATCAATATATTTCCACTGGAATCCTTGAGTTTGAATCCAATCTTATTGAATTTTGCCGTATTGTTTTTTATTTGACCGTTAATGACATTCTCCAGGTAAATCCCATTGGAACAACCGAACACTGTATTATCCTGCAAAATAAAATGGTCAGTTGTATTGGAAATATGGATCCCATCACTTCCCATTCCGTCGATAAACCAATCCTTAATAATCCAAGGATTAATGGCACTCCCATTCCCGCTATCTGCAAAAACAACGAAATCCGCATTTTTAGTAATTCTCACCCGGTGGAATCCCGATATCGCTGAGACATTAATGCTCTCACAATTGGAAATAGAGCTATTCCCAATAGCAGTTGCTGACATAACTACGTAGTAATATGTCCCATTCTCTGTAACTACATCCGCACAAGATGAACTTGAAACCACTACAACGGGGGTCAAACCTACCACCGAATTAATGAACGAGGTACTTCTATATACGTAATAGTGGGTTGCCCCCAACCATCCCGACCATGTTAATTGATTATCCAGATTGGGATTTGGATTCGGAGTAATTGGTTGTAAAGGAGGGGGCACGGGGGGCGAAACTGTCGATTTTCTATAACGGACTTCATAATCATAATTATCATAATGCCATACCACGTGGGAGTCTCCCAACGGATGTACCGCAATTGCAGGATAGTCGATAGTACGCCAACTAGTTGGACATAAACTTTCAGTTGGTTCCCACGATTTGGTATTTGCATTCCACATCCTATAATGGATCGCCTCATCTGAATAGGAATCTAATTGTTGCCAAACTATATTGACGTTCCCGAATTCGTCTGCACCGACTGCTGGATGATATGAACTATATGGCGTCCGACTAACGACATCCGTGGTGTTCACATGTCCGCTCCATACATGCGTTGTGCTATTCCACATCCGATAAAAAATATCATAATCGGTGCCTGCCCCATAAATATTGGTTAGATCATACCACGCAATATGCACATTTCCTAATCCATCCACGGCTATAGACGGACGGTAAGCGTAACTGGTGCTCTGCGCAGAAATAACCTCTGTGACAGTCCAAGAACCCGTCGTAACGTTCCTATACTTGTAAAAGATATCATCATACGAATCTACATGACCATAACTAGTAGAATCTTCCCAAGTTACGTGCACATTGCCCTGAGCATCGACTGCAACATCTGGATATTCCGCGTAGGAGGTCGATTCGGTCGATACCAACTGCGGTGTAGCATCCCACATCCTGGTAGTGGCGTTCCAACATTTATAATATACATCAACATACGTATCGGTGTCTCCATAACTAGCATTATTGTTATAATCCATCCAAACCACATGGATATTGCCCATCGAGTCCACTGCGATCTTTGGATACTGGCAGTTCGCAGAAAGCCCATAAGTTACTAAATCATACGTTCCCGTACGTCCCTGCCAAGAATTCGTGCTTTTATTCCACATCCGATAGAAAATGTCAGCATTGCTGCCAGCTCCCAATACATTTGTATAATCCATCCAAACCACATGAGCATTCCCCTCGCAATCAACCGCAATATCTGGATTACTCGCAGTACTGGTGGAAATCGTAGAAACGAGTGTCCATGTAGTAAATGTACTTATAATTGGATCCCACCTCTTGTAGATAATATCAAACGCAGTATCTGAGTCATAATATTGAGAATTGTCTTGCCAAACAATATGCACAGCCCCCTCCCAATCTACAGCAATCGCTGGGTATTCTGCATCGTCCGTAGTTGATGTAGAAATTAAAATATTGGCGATCCAATCATGCGCCGATGCCTTCAAGTCCCCTGAATTATCGAGTGGAAGATTCTTTTCCTGATTGTTTAAGGGATTAAATAAAGTAAATGTAATCATGAAGAAACTCGAGAAAGCAATCAAAAAGATGAATAGCCCGACTTTTAATTCGAAGTGCATCATTAGAGAACCCTACTAAAAAATAATTTAATGTTACCACCATTCACTCGAACTGGTTATTTAAAAGGGAATGGTCCATTTTTTTTTTTTCGCGAGCCATTCATGGTGGTCCAGTTATTTCCTCGAAATACAGTCCCAACATTTTTTAAAAGAAAACCAATCATGGCAAAAGAAAAAAAGGGGCAGAGGAAAAGACATCCTATCTCAATACATTTTAAAGGAAATCTTTTGAAACTGTATATATCGGTAAAATGGAAAATGAAGAAAGGTGTTTCGTGAAATGGCGAAAGATAAGGTTCT
>CAYGYC010000391.1:0-4414 GCA_964353755.1 uncultured archaeon
AGTTTTAACACAGCTTCCAATAAGTAAGGCTCAAACATTCATCAATGCTGGATTTTATAATATTGGCTCAAGTACAGGCTATAATCACGTCCATGTGACCTGGAATGTAGAAACACCTAAAGGCATTGATGTCTTCCTCTTCACTGCTGCCCAGTGTACTTCTTGGATAGCGAGTCTTCCCGCTGATCCGACTTCCGCCATTCAAGCGCATTATAATACATCTTTAGGCGACTTCGAGCAATCTATCTCTAAAAGTACTTTTTACTAGGTTATATTTTCAAATGTTAAGAATCCAAGCGATGCTCTCGTGACATTGGACTATACATGGAGCAATACTATAGCAGGCTTTGAATTTCTCATGGTTTTCATCGGAATACTGACCTTGATTGGTATCGCTTTTTCATTCAAGAAAAGATCTGAGAATTATTCAGGGCTTTAAGTTATAAACTCTTCTTTTTTTTATTTTGAATTCTTTTTCTTCTAAAGAGAGAGGTAAACTTTTCTAGGAATCGAATTAGCTCAAAAATAGTTTCAATAGAAAAGTATCGATTTTAAAATCCGCGATGCGATTCCAATCCGCTATTAATTGGGGATAGACTAATTTTTTAGCGATTTCAAAAAACAGGTCTTCTTTAAAAATAGTTTTCATTTCCAGGATGAATGCCTGCAAAATGTATTGGAGCCCATCATGGAGCAGTTCCTCACGACAATCGCGAGCCGTAATATCAATCGAAAGAATATTCCATCCATTAGGGCCATAGGAAATATTCTGCATGAAATAAGGAAGCTTACTTATTATTTGGTTCATTCTTTTAGTGAGTTCCTCTCGTGCATCTGGCTTTATTGACGGCAGGACTCTTGAAAAAATGTGTAATATTTGTTGATACACTTCAAGCAGATTCATCATTTTTGCAATATTAGTCACTTTAGAGACTTTTGTCCAATCATCTATCAATTCATCCATTTTCTTTAAAAACTTAGAAAACATGGTGACATTTCCATTCCACTTCTTGAAAAACCCCTTCTCAATGTTAAATTGGTCTAAAAAGTTTTTACAAATAGTCTCTAATTGACGTTTTAAAACGATTGAATCTTCCGTTTTGTCCGCGGCGGCAACAAGGAGGAGTTGATGCTCCCAATTAATATACACCCACTTCATATTTCCCATTTCGATACTCTCGATTCCTGTATCTCCCAATTCTGCCTCACTAAAGGCGTTTAATCCGGTTAGAAATGATGAGAGGAGATCAGAATCTACCTTCAGCGACCCATAACTTTTATGAAATAAACACCTTCCACCAGCCTTTTCGACGACCCAGATGTCTCTAATTATGTGCGGTCACTTCCTTATTGCCAAAATCTCGGTATTCAATTATATGTTTCCTATATTTTCTAATATTTTTATTTCTTTTCTCTTTTTTCCTAATTCTCTTGTTTCTCTTCTGTCCTTTTCTAAAAGAGCGGTCCTAGTAATTCCTAACTCATACCTTATGAAAATGTTAGACACCATTCGTATATAATAGTTTGCTAATTGCTTAATCACGCACGCTGAGTGACATATGAGCATAAAAAGGGATAATAGTTTTTCATAACGGAAAAATGATACTATCCACTTATTTTTTTGGCCCTTTGAAGAAATCTGCGTAAAAAGAGATGCATTCTGAAAATAGAACCCGCGTATACCCCCTGTTCTTCTCATAACGCAGCAGATATCGTAATCATGCCCCTTATATTCATATTTACGGCATTTTTTATTATACTATACATCAAAAATCGTAGTACTCTTGTTAAACAGTTGTTTTATGCTTGATACGATTTTTTCTTTTCAAACGTCCCAAGGCGCTGTGCTTTTTTTCGTGCTTCGATTTCTTCCTTCGTTAATTCCTTTTTTGGAATCCGTTCTCTGGTTGGTTTAGGCTTTTTCTCGGTTTTTGCCTTTTCCGTTTTTTTCTTTTTCAACCGGCGTCGCATTTCAACACTCATTCTAAAAGCCTCATGTTTGTTTGTAGATCTAAAAAGGGGAAATATAAAAAAGTTTTGAGCTTATTTAAAGTTGATTTCCGTATTAATGTGGGAGAACATGTGACTTAAGCGGTTCTATATTGGGAATATATTTTTCGATTATTTTAAGAATTTGCTCGTTTAGTTTGTTATGTTCTTTAATACATTTCGCCACTTTTTCTTCTGGCTTTTTAGCAATGATGGCTGTATTTTCTGTTATTCTAATTAATTCGGTGGCAATAACTGCGTTAATAAACAATAAGTCCTTTAAAAGGTCCGTTAAATCTTCATTCAATGCGTTCACCCTAATGGTAAGATATACTCCTATAAGAAAATTTAAATTTTTCTTTTAGATCCTCCAAAATCTCTTCGATATTTGCCAAAATCCGTGATTTTCCGTAGAGTTTCAGAGGAGAATACAGGCCCTTCTACGCATACGCGATAGCCGATTGGATCTAAACAACATTGTCCGCAGAGTCCGATTCCACATTTAATGAGGCGTTCAAGGCTCGCTTGTAGTGGGATTTTGAGTTTTTCAGTGGTTGTAAAGAGTTCCCAGATCATGGGTTCAGGTCCACAAGCATACACCTGATCAAAGGAGCCTTCGAGAAGTTTTCGAGTAGCTATATCACTAGCGAGCCCTTTTTCCCCATAAGTTCCATCATCTGTGACAAATATACAGTCTATTCCCACGCTTGAAAGTTTTTGAAGCTTATTGAGGAAAACAAGCTCACTTTTAGTTCGTGCTCCATTAATTGCAGTAATTTTTTTCGCCGTTTTCTGTAATTTACGAATCAAGAAGAGAAATGGTGCCATTCCTATTCCACCGCCAACAATGAGCGGCGATGTTCCATTTAATAAAAAGGAATGCCCATAGGGGCCACGGATTCCTAACCGATCCCCGGCTTTTAAGGTATGCAGCGCCTTAGTAGCCTCCCCAACTTTCTTTACTGTCACAGCGAGCATAGGTTGCGTTTCTGAAAGGCTGAGCGGGATTTCATCAATTCGTGGCATCCAAACCATTACGAACTGTCCAGGGTCTGCTTGCTCACTGATTTCTTTCAGTGAGAAATAATAAGTTTTGATTACAGGCGTTTCTATCTCAATTTTGGTAATTGAAACGATATGAGGCCGATTTACTAGTTCTTTCATTAGCATTCACCTTATATTCTATGTGCCGCCCCAATCAATTCAGAAAGATTAGAGATATGCTCCTTTTTCAGGTATTTACTAAGTTCTAAACAAATTTCCTGGAAAATTGGCAATCCCCGATATTTAATCGCTGTCCCTATCTGGATTGCGGAGGCTCCTGCCAGAAAAAATTCAACCGCATCCTTCCAGGATGTTATTCCACCCACTCCAATGATGGGAATTTTAACGGTCTCGAAAATTTCGTAAATACACCGAATGGCAATGGGTTTTATCGCAGGGCCTGACAACCCTCCAAATTTATTACTCAGAATCGGTGTTTTCGAATAGATGTCTATCGCCATTGCCCGAACCGTGTTGATCGCTGTAAGCCCATCCGCTCCAGCTTTTTCTGCTGCCGTAGCAATTTCCACGATATCCGTTACATTGGGGGTTAATTTAACAAATACTGGAATCGAGACGGCCGTTTTAACCGCACTCACGACCCGTTTAGTAATTTCGGGGTTCTCCCCTATAGTGCATACTTCCGCATGAGGACATGAAATATTTAGTTCAAGTCCTATCGCGCCTTTTTCTTGTGCCACTTGAGCTACCATCGCAAATTTTGTTTCATCCTCCGCAAAGATGCTGACAATTGTGGGGACACCCATTCGCTTTAATTCCATCAGTTCCTCACTAAAAGCATCAATTCCAGGATTCGGGAGCCCCATCGCATTAACGTAACCACCCTCTACTTCTGTAATACACGGATTCGCATAACCAAGACGTGGCTCAGGTCCTATAGATTTTGTAACAATACACCCTGCGCCTTCATCATAAATTCGCTTCAATAACGAACTAGAAATCCCTAGAATACCCGCTGCTAATATCGTTGGATTTCTTAGCTTGATTCCCGCCAGTTCAATTTTGAGATCCATTCTATTCTCACATTTTATATAGCAGTAAAAAACCTTTATTTTAAAAGTTGTTTTTCTTTAATTTTAATTAATGAGACGCAATAAAAGATGATAAATAATAAGAAACTATAAAATCAGAAATAAGAAAAAATGAGGGATTTAGAAAAAATGAGGGATTTATTTTCGGATTAGATCAGGAGAATCAAATAATAGCCAAGAGATTATTTGAAAATAAGGTCGATAGCGCAGTAGAGAAGCTTGCCAATTTACAGAGTGGGATGATAATTCCTGAATTAGAGGAGTTAATTGCGGATCTTTCCCAAAAAAATTACGGTGAGCTAATCCTTGAAGATTTGGCTATAGCCAAA
>CAYGYC010000392.1:0-4411 GCA_964353755.1 uncultured archaeon
ATATCGAATGATAAAATCCGTGAAATTTTATGATTCTCCAAAAAGTTAAAGGATTTCTGTCCTTGACTCGAATTTGGTTCTTAGCTTTGCATTTCTTCAATACTATAGCCGCTGCAATAATGTTGAATTTCATTGGTTTTCTTGCAAACATAGGAATAATTGTCTTAGCGGCTCTACTTGCCTCACTAATTGATGGAATTGGGGTCATTTTAAATGCCATTAGCGATCTCGAAATTGATCGAATTAACATTCCCCTCCGACCGTTACCCTCTGGAATTATTTCAATCTTAACCGCAAAATTGGCAATCATATGCTATGCGGTTGTTTCGGTGGTCATATGCTTCTTTTTCAGTGCAATTACTTTTATAGTTCTTGGAATTGGTTTCTTTATTACTATTTCTTATTCACTTGAACCAATCAGATGGAAAAAGAGACATATCTTTTCTCCCCTTATGATTGGATTTGGCTATGGGTTAGAAGTAGTTTTAGTCGCTGTAATTTTAGGAATATTTAATGTCCAATCCCTCATTTTATCCATTATTGTAATTGTATTAGTTACTGGCATCAGCTCGTTGAAAGACTTTCCAGATATGGAAGGTGATCGAAAAGGTAATGTAAATTCTGTACCGATAATTCTGGGAATTAAAATCGCTAAAATAATATCAGGGGCAATTATTGTATCTGGCGTTTTAGGTTTCTCTATTTTCACATCGTATGAAAATTTATTTCTTATTTATTTTCCATTCGGCCTTTTCGCGTTAATCTCTTCTTTTATATTGCTTTTAAAATTTAAAGAAGATGAAAATATACGAAGGTATGTGAAATTAACAAAAATCGCATTACTGAATTTATTATTCCTCCCCATTTTTTATATAATTTTTGGAGTGTTACGATAAAAATTGAATAAACTTTTTAGAAGACTCAAAATTTACCGGGAATTCATCAGAATTGGACCTACCTTCGTTTTAAATCTCATGCTTATTTTATCAACCATATTGGGTGGGATAAATCTCTCGGTTTCTTTACTCCCTTTCATTTTTTCCCTCATAGCCCTCACAGTAGCCTGGACTTTTGGAGTAATTATTAACGATTACTATGATGTAGAAATCGATAGAATTAACTATCCGAATCGCCCGGTAGTTCGTAAGGCATTAACTTCGTTTCAATTAAAAATACTGGCGATAATCCATATTATAATTAGTCTGATTCTAGCAGGATGGGGCGGGATATTTACCATTATTTATATCTGTAATATAATCGTTATTTTATTTCTTTATTCTGTTCCCAAAGTGCGAATAAAAAAAACCATCTTCGCGACTTGCGTTATTGGAGGCATTTCAGGTATAGCGATTCTCATTGGAGGCAGTGTTAGTTCAAATACGAATGAAAATCTCTATATGGCTCTTTGGGTAACGGTAGGGCTCTCTTTATTGGGTCCTATTAAAGATTTTAAAGATATTGAAGGGGATCGTACAGCTGGTATGAAAACACTTCCAGTGATATTTGGTATAAAGAAAGCAACCTACATTATTATGGGGTTTGCCATTTTTTCAGTTATTCTAGGGATTATTATTCTTCAAGTCCTTTTACAAAAAATTATTTTTGCCTCGATTCTTGTGATAGTAGTGGGGATTATTACAATTGGTTTATTGCAATTACATTTAAATAGAAAAATTACCCCACAAAAAGCACATAATATCACTTTCGGTCTGCTTTCACTTTGCCTACTTTCATTTTTTCTGTAACTTTACAAATCTAATCTTTAAAGAGAAATTTCACTCCAATCTCTAATAATCTCTCTTAGATTTTGAAAAAATCTGAATATATAGAAACAGAAAGAATTAATATTGCTATCGACAAAATAATGCAGAATAATAAATATTTTATAAAATAAATCAACGAGACTGATGAAAATGCCATTTGGGATTTTAGTGTATAGGTTCGATGAAAAAGCCGGAATGAAAATAATGGCAAAATATCCTGAAGATGTCAATGTTGATGACAAAACTACCATGCAAATCTATACGGCACACGCCTTTGAAGGGGAAAAGGGCTTTCTTACGGTTTCTATTGCCGATATAAATATCGCTAGTTATTTCACTGGCATAGATTCTAATTACTATATCGGGTTATTACTGTCTATTGATGAAAATGCGGAAGAATACGAAGATATCTTAACGGATAGCGTTCGTATCATTATGAGTAACCTTGAATACAGACGATATATGGAAATGCTTCCGAATATTTACAAAAAGATTATTACCTATCCTAAGATGACTCACGAACAACAGTTAGCACTTACCTTCTTAGATCCGGTAAAGAAAATGATTTTGGATCGCTTAATTGAAGATGGCAGTTCAACAAAATCCGAATTAAGTTCTTGGCTCAGGGAAAAGCTGGCGAAAGAGGAAATGGACATCGATTCCATTCTCCATTCTATGATTAAAATGGGTCTCATTGTAGAATCTACCCTCAAAGAATTACCCAGCCCCCTTGTATTCCTTGTGGGTGATATTTTTGCTACCCGCATTCCGCCGTTAAAAACGGTTAGCACGGCAAAGGCGGGCAATATTACGGGGGCGCTCTCCACGGAATACCTCTCTGATGTAAAGACGTACTTTGAAAATTATTCTCCTACACCAGAGGACCAAGAAATCATTTTAAAAGTACTTACAGATATAGATGCGTTCAACCTAATAAACAGGTTACGCGAAAAACCCCTCCAGAAAGAACAACTCGATGAAATCAAAAATGAATTCGAGAATCTGGATGGGATTTTAAAATGGCTCTGGGATGCTAAAATCATTAATGTACTTCGCGGTAAATCTGGCGGAGAAATCTATTTCTTACGGAGCGATATCGCCGTAAACCTAGTTTTTCCAGAATATCTCATCAATCTTATTCTCGAAGCCTACAGCAACGGTACGAAATCCAATCCAGTCCTCATTGAACATCTCAATGTCTTAAAAGAAACCTTCTATAATGTGTATGCCTAATTTTTTCAAATTCTTTATTTTTAAGCCTTGGTATAGTACCGATACTCTTCATCATCAATTTTATTCAATAAAACTCCTTTTTTTTCTTCAAGGCTTATTTCCCCACGCCTGAACTGTTCATATTTTTCAGGGGATAGTTTCTTTTTATTTTTTAATTGCTCAATTAAGCTAAAATTGGTGTTAAACTCAGGATTCATGACCCCTCTAAAAAACATAGAGCTACAACCACTTCCAAAAGAATAAAACCCAACACTTTTTCCTTTTATGGAATTCCCCTTGCATTCTAGAAGGCTGGCTAATGCTAAGTATAAGGCGCCATTATAAATATTACCAACTAGGGCGGGAGCCTTCAGGGAATCAGCCGTCATGGAATCAAATCGCCCCGTAATTTCAGGCATTAATTTGGCGAGGGTGTTGAAAGCTTTGCAAACCATTTTCGAATAAGGAGTATGAAAAATTAAATGGTCAAAATCTTTCTTACCACCCTTCGTTGTATAATCATTAAAAGATGAAATCAAAGCATCAAGGTAGCTTTTTATGCTAGGTTTCCCCTCTTCAGCAACTATCGCGTAATCGCTATCCAGGGGCTTCCAAAAATCCCTTACATTGCTCTTATAATCCCCTAATTTAAGATCAAAATTGATTATTTCTGGGTTTTCGCTTACAAGAATGGCAACAGCTCCTCCCCCTCCTGTAATTTCCGCCCCTGTCTTATATTTATAAACCGCTTTATCAGAGCAAACCACCAAACCCAGCTTCCCCCTTCCTCTACCGCTTAAAATCCAATCAATTACCTGCCATAAAGCATATGAACTAGCCGCACAAGCAGCTTTGACATCATAAGATTCACAATTCTTTGGCAAACCGCATAACTCATGCACATAACACGCATTATCCTTGGCAGAATCCAGACCGCATTCGGTCGCAAAAACTAATTTCCCAATTCTTTCTTTTGAGCACTGTAAAGTTTCGACTGCGTTAGCCGCCATCGTCACGCTATCTTCATTATTCGCTAGTACTGCCATCCTTTGCACCCCTAGCCCCTCTGCTGCCCTGCCTGACTTCTCCCCTCTCGCCAGAATTAATTCCTCTAAAGAGACGTAATGCTGTGGAAAGTAAAAACCCATGGCAGTTATTCCTATTCTTGTGTTCATTGTGGCTCTGGATCCTTGAAAGTTCTAAAATTTAAGTCGAACCAATAAAATACAATTAAGTATAATAATTTTTCATATAAAAAAATGAGAGAGATGGGTTTCAAACATCCATAAATGCGGGAATGTGTGCTTTAAAAAATTTTATTATTAAATTGACATCATCCATTTCTTCGGATTTCATTCCAATATTGAAGACCTTCTCAAGTTGCTCGCTAGATAAACCACCCGACGCAAATAACACTTCATTTTTGTCTTTAATTA
>CAYGYC010000393.1:0-4373 GCA_964353755.1 uncultured archaeon
CTTGTGACAGATGGATGCTTATATCAATGTCCTTACCGCCATTATCACTACAATACCTTAGGTCATGCATCTCAAATTCAAAACACCAAATTCTACATTGATACCTGCCTTTTAAATTGTAGTGTAATCAAATTCTCGAACCCGACCGAGGTCATAAAATGCCGGTGGATTCGTCCAGAAGATTTAGCCCATTATGAAGCCATTGGAATTAAATATTTTAAAATAGCAGGGCGTCGCATGTCTACCGAATGGCTTCTCCGGGCGCTAAAAGCATTTTCTGAACGCAAATATGAGGGGAACCTTGTTGATATCATTGAAGGCTTTGATATTACATTCGGAAATCTACACGAAAAAGATCCCTCAGCAACTTTCAGCAAAGCAATCGGAAAGGAAACAACGGCAAAATTAATGATTGATAACACGAAACTGAACGGCTTCATAGAGTTCTTCAAAAAACAAAATTGCCTCGCTATGTGTGATGAATGCGATTATTGCGAGAAATGGGCAAAGAAAGCGATAACGCTAGATGTAGAAGGAGCAAAAAGCTATGTCGAATCATTAAAAGAGAGTCTCGATGAGATATACTCTGGTCGCGAATTTGGTATTAAAACCACCAAGCAAAAAAAACAGAAGAAAACGGGGTTAACGTGGAATCCCAATACGCAACAGATTTTCGAGGAGCAAATTAAATTATCACCCCCCCAATTCCAATCAATAGCTAGGATGGCTGTCAGCTCATTAGCCGAGGGAAATGCAAGAGCACGGGGATCAGATACGGTGGAAGACCAAGACATGGTCAAAGCTTTTCTTGATGGGACGCCAGGACCTTTTCAAGGTGAAATGCGAGAAAGTCTCAAGAAACGCGGCTTTCAATTAATTGAATGATGAATTCATTTAATATAAAAATTCCCTTATTTCATACCTGCCCTATATCTATGAAAGAATCATTGTTCTCCCGTATTTTTTCTCCCTTCCTTTGAAAGGTATCAAGTAGGTTATCGCATGGCAATAATACTTAAACGAATCAAATTAAAAAATGCAGTTGCGTGATAATCAGACTGTGCCAGAGGTTTCAGAAATTTTTTCAGCTGGGATTCTTTATACGGGCGCAACAACTATAGGACCGACATCAATTGTAACCTATTTCATCATTTCTATCAGTTTAATAGCTATAACCATCATCCATTACAGTCGAAAAAGATAACTTTTTGATTTACGATATCTCTAAATAAAATTATCTTCTTTCTTTTTTTCCTTTTTACTCATTTTTGATTTTGAACAATAAAAAATTCCGCATCCTTATAAAACCCCATTGACTTAAGAAATGCAGATGACCCAAGAAAAAACACATAAAGTGCACCCCATTGTTAAAGAGGCCTTGGATATAGCTTACGTCGGAGTTGAACCCGTCGAATTTGATGATGAGGCGATTGACGAATTAAAGCATTCGTTGGCACAATGGTTTGGACATCCTGACCTCTATATGGCAATAGTGGATTTATTAAACTTTGCGGGACTTCTGCAGAACGAAAAATCCCCCACCGCCGCTTTAAGAATAGTCGAAGTGGTGTGTACCGCCGCTGACGCCTTAGTGGAATTAAAGAATAAAGGTGTATTAGACAAAATTCCATTAATCTAACTCCCCTTTTTTTTGATAAGAATTTCAAAAGTGATCAGATCAATAAATAAATATCTTATTTTAGAATCTAAATTAAGTTACATCAATTGAATTAACTATTTTAATAAAAAAAAAGGAAGAAATTAAAGTTATTATTTGGCTTTAATGCGAAAGAGTCCCCAATAGAGTAAAAATGCACCAACAATGAATAGAGATCTTGCAATCACGATAACGGGGGGTGCCCAAGGGAGGGTTGGATCCAGTCCTACGATCTCGCCGACAAATCCAATAGTAATCGCTAAGACACCAAAACCAAGCGTCCAAGATCGTTTGCTGCTAACCGGGGATTCTGCTCTAACTTTGAGGGCGTAGTAGAAAAATACTCCGATTGGGATAATCAAGAGAGGGACAAGGGTGAAATAAGGAAGAATCTCCGTAAAGGAACCAAGGACAATTTCACCACTTCCATCCGCCCAGGCGACAGTTCGTGCGGGATCAACATACCAGGCAATGAGATATACAGCTTCGACACATGCAGCTAAAATGGTTAAGACCTTAAATTTATCAGGAAAGACCATGTTAAATGAGAAAGCATCTACGGATATTACCGCAAACCCGCTAACCGTAATCGCAACCAAACCAAAAGCCATCCCAAGATCGCCATTAGATATGAGGGGCGAAAGGAATAATTTCTCAGCTATTAAAAGTAACATCGCAAGGGCCATGAAAAAAGCAGTGAATCCAAATAATATAGTTTGGGTTAATTTATTCCCACGATATGACCTGTAGGATTTAATTCCAATTATTAAATTTATCATTGCTGCAATCAAGATTACTACTGCGCTTATTAAATCTTCTATTGGAAGTATTTGCATACGATAACCCCTATAATTCAATTTAGTAAATAGATTATATTATTTTTATGATTAATATTTCTTTTGTCGAATTTAAAACAAAAAGAATGAGAAAAACTAAGTACGGGCTTGTTCCTCCGTCATCCTAAATCAGCAAACCCGTATAAACCAAAGACTTTTATCAATTAATAAGAGAATTAATTAATAATAATGTAAAATTAAATAATCGATAAGGTGGATGAGTTCATGAAATATTCCGTCTCAAATTGGATTTATGGTAGTGAGCCACTCGAAAAAACGGTACAAAGATTGTCGAAATTTGGATATAATGGGATTGAAATTAAAGGCGAACCTGACGACTACGATGTGAAAAAGGTACGGGACTTATTGTCGAGCTATAAATTAGAAGTGGGTTCTGTCTGCGGTATGTGGCCATGGGATCCCGTAAATCACCTGAAGACACGGGATTTGGCGAATTCTGATCCGAAAGTGCAAGAAAGAGCTATAAAATATGCGGAAAGTGCCTTGGAATTCGGAAACAAATTGGGAGCAAAAGCGTTCATCTGTGTAGTCGGTGGATGTGGTAAAACAAAGCAGCTACATGAAAAGGAGTGGGATTTTGGTGTGCAATCGGTCCAAAAGTTGGGGAAAAAGGCGATTGATATGGGTGTCACAATTGCAATAGAACCAATCAATCGATATGAATTATTTTTAATCAATAATGTCTATGATGGCTTGGAATTTGTAAAGGATGTTAATTCAGAGGGCGTTAAATTAATGTTGGACACATTTCATATGAATATCGAAGAGGCCGATCCAGCAGCCTCGATTCGCATTGCCGGAAAGCAACTGATTCATCTCCATGTTGGCGATAGCAATAGACAATCTGTTGGACGCGGGCATACCGATTTCAAAGGAATCATGCGATCACTGAAAGAAATTAAGTTCAAAGGCTATTTGGCAATGGAACCACTGCCCCCAACTGCTGCAGACGTGTATGATTTAAGCCAATTAGATTCCTCTGTTTTAGATCTCTATGCAGAAGAATGCATAAACCAGCTCAAATTCTTTGAAAATGTAGTCTAACACTCTTAATATTTACTTTAATTTAATTTATCAAGTAATTCTCTTAAAAATTCGCAACGTTTTTTCTTTTTTAAACCAATAAAATTAATATGTAATGTTATATTTAATTACTTTAAATGGATAAGAAAAGATTTGATCCCTGGTTTGCAGAAGCAAATAACGATTTTGAAATAGGGAACATTTTATTCAATGCTCGTAAATATAATGGTGCTGTATTTTATTAAAGGATTATTATATTTATTTAATCTTCAACCTTGGGGACACTCCGTATTAAATTTATTAAATGAATGTGAAAAACAAGGGATAAAAATTTCCCCTGAATTAAAGAAAAATGCGAAAGATTTTGAACTTCATTACACAAGATCAAGATATCCTGATGCATTACCATTCAAAGCCCCTAAGGATGTCTATGATGAAAAAACAGCCAAAAAGATTCAGCATAATACAAAATTATTCTTAGATTTTATTAAAAGTGAAATGGAGGCTCGTATTCCAAAATGAATTCGAAAGCTACGTTTTTGGCGATTTTTGGAGATATGATTACAAGGATCAATGATCGAGTGTCGTTAAAAGCAGTAATTCTATTTGGATCTCATGCTCGCGGAACGGCCTATAAATTTAGTGATTATGATCTCGTAATAATTGCCGATTTTTAAGAAGAATATTTTATGATTTTTTAGATTGACTTTTTTTGTGGCAACTCATGTAATTGGTCTTTGAAGATATATTTGAAAAGTATATAATAAAAAGATAGGATAGGAATTGACAATTATATGTCCATATCACCAGTATTACTTTGAAATTACTTTATTTAT
>CAYGYC010000394.1:0-4360 GCA_964353755.1 uncultured archaeon
AATTGTGCACATATAAATCGACATGCGTTTTATAGCCTTTTTCAAAATAGGTCCCATCGTCGATGATTTCTTTATTATATTCGATTTTTGAGATCTCTATGTGCCGCTGCTCCAAGGCTTTTTTTGCTAAATTTACAATGGTTTTTTCTAATCGAACTCCGGCTCTGGCACCGAAAGAAGTTAAAATTACATGCGTTTTATCGAAGCCATAATGCATTTCTTCGATAAGAGATTCAAACCGTTTATCCATCATCTCAAACCGTTTATCCATCATCTCAAACCGTTGATTAATTTGTTTTAATGCTTCCAAGAATTCTTCTCGGGTTAATAACTCCTCTCGTGAATAAATTTTATAACGTTCTAACACAGCAGGGAGAATTTCCTCCAGTTTTTTTTCAATTTTTTTATCTAAGTCATTTTCCACAGAAAAAGCCCCATTACGGAAATTAATTCAATCCTATTAAGTATTAGAATTTCTTCCCTTAAAAACTAAAATAGGTAATCGAACCTTCTAACTACTTGTAAAACGATTATTTTACTCAATATGATTCAAACGTTTTTAAATTAAGAGAATTGAAATTAATATAATTGATATGTTTTAAATTAAGAGAATTAAAATTACGGAGGATATGAGAAAATGGCACCTGATTATTTGAAATCATTGAAACATGTTGAACCTAAAAAGAAAGAGGTACGGGTTTCAGAGGAAGATAAAAAAATTCTTGAAAAACATACGGGACAAGAGGAGTTGAAGCTGTCCACTGAGCAAAAAACCATTTTAGAGATTATAAATAAACGAAAAACAGTTAATATGATAACGCGGGAATATAATTTAGCCTTAAAACCGTTAGGAAAGGACCTGGTCCCTGAGAAGAAGGTCTTAGAGATTTTGAACTCTTTAAAAAATCAAGACCTGGTCAAATCCGTTAAAGGAACTGACGGGCAAGAATATTGGGTGGATATTAAACATTATCACGAGAAATTACCTGGAACAGATAAATTATGAGGATGAGAGCTTCCGTCGTAGCTCAGAAATTTTGTATTCACATAGTATAATGGGCTGGGTAGGCAGTCCCTGATCGTCATTCCAATCCACGACACGGATGAGATCCTCATCGAAGTTGACTTCAATGCCGAAAACAATCCCCTCAAAGACCCCACAGCCTGTATTAAATACCAAGTCGCCCTCTGGTAAACATTTTGGGGCATGATTGTGTCCCACAATTAGATAGACGTGCATGAGTTCTGCTAATCTGGCATATGAAATATTTAAAACCGCTTTTTTGTAGATGTCATGATCGATTTCTCGTGAATGGATCAATTTAACTTCTGGATGCTCTTTCCACCCCTTATCCGGCTTTTTATGCCCAAAAAGCTCCGTATCCTTAAAAAACTCTAAAATACCGCCGACTTTAGTCCAGAAACGTCCTTTTTTGCAGCTGCTGTCCCTATTCATCGGATCTATCTGGTGCCCATGCATGATCAAAAAGTCTTGTCCTAGGATCGCAAATTCATAGATAGGAATATTCAGCAATTCATGCAGATATTTTTTAACCAAATCCTCAAATGCCCAGATATTATCATGATTGCCTCGTATTTTGATAAAGCGGTTGGCTTGATTGAATTTCTGTCGTAACGCATATAGGTCAGCGAAATTATCGCGTTGGTATTGCCATTGTTCCTGGAAACTGAGTTTTCTGTGTTTTAACCAGAACTCTTCTATATCACCAATTTCCATTAAGGTATAGTTCTTCTGAAAATAGTAATCCAGAATATGGCGATATAATTCCTTATTTTTCCAAAAGAAATCATGCTCATCCCAGCTCCAAGCAAAGGCGCCTTGATGAAGATCGCTGAAAATAATAAATTTTCCGGAGGCAGGGAGTTCAACAACCGATTTTCGCTTCTTGATTAGCTCTAAATTCGTATAATCCGCCGTCAGAAACTCAGCGACCGCCCTTGGCTTTTTTATCTTTTTCTCAATTCTGGAATCTTTATAATCGGGATGATCGATGAGCCAGTGGCGATCACAGTCTTTTGGACAAGTACAAGGTGTTTTCAACAATAAATTAGCAATCTTTTCTTGTTTTCCCGAAAAAACTGGAAATTTTAGATATTTATCCAGTAATTTCTTCTGATTTTCTCGCTGAATTGCACTCACTTCCTTCTCTAATTTTTAAAAAAATAGTAATTAAAGGTTAGAATCTGGTTCTAAGAGCTGATACTTTAATTTTTGCTTTTGTTTGCTTCTTATCATCTTCTAGAATGGAATAGTCTGTTTGGGCACCAAGCTTGACTGGAATTTTACGTTCAAATATTTTCTTATCTACAAGCGGATCTCTCTCAAAGAGACCGATCTCCACTTCAATCGCCTTTTCATCCCCATGCTCGAGTTTAATAAATTCGGTCCAGAGGGTGAAATCTTGGCGTGCTGAGAACACCTGATTCTCCATTAAAAGAATTTCCCCACGGTCGGGAGCCCTTCGGTCGTGTCCTTCTCGTTTTATTTTAAAATAAAATTCGCCCTCATGACCGAGATCATATGTTTTTAAAGTTTTTAAGGATTCAAGAGAGATAATAATAGCATATCGTCCTTCTCTATCTTTTTCTATGGCGAAGGTTTCTCCTTTCGCATGCGTATTTTTACCTATTGTAACTACTCGTCTTCCCATAATTTTTCAACTCCATTATTATATGAGAGTAACTGCAGGATCAAATAATAGATCTATCTATGTTTCTAGAATTAATAGAGTTTACACTTATTTAGGTTATCAATTATTGTCGAGGGGAATCCCGCATATTTTGAAGGAAAAGAAAAAGATTGGAACTAGAGTTATTATTCTTCATCGAGAAGCGATAATTTGATCTTATATTCAACGCATTGCATCCCGGCGTTTATCATGGCCATGCGATCGGCATCAGTAAGGTATTTACATTTTTGTCTAGGGGTATATTCATTGTAGAATTGGCAGGTATCACACATAATTTGGGCTTCTTTTGGTTTTTCAGCCGGTTTTTCTTCGACTTTTGGTTTTGGCGGAGGGAGATCTCGAACCACCCGAGTTACTTTTGGTTTTTTGACCCGCTGTTGGCTGCTAACACTTATACGGCGTAGATAAAAAATAAATGCTCCAAAACCACAAAGGGCGGCTCCCGCGATTTCGTACACAAGCAAATCAAGAGCGTTAATTATTACACAAAGAACGATTAAAAAAGCTCCCGTAGCCATTAATGCTACGGAGGCAAAATATTTTCCCGCTTCATCCATAGTTTCACTTATCCTTTAATTCTAAGACTATAAAATGTATTGATCATAATTCGATTTGAGTATATATCGTTTTTTGGTTCCTCAAAATTTTTTCAAGTCGTTCGGGATAAAGTCCATTGACAATATAGCAGGGGCGGTAATATTTTTTGAGGAGAGTGGGGAGGTAGTGGTCAATGCAAGAAGGAGTCTGGGTGAGATCTGTTTTACTTACAGCAATTCTAGTGAGTAATTGTACTTTTTCCTTGGGGTACTGGTTGGGATCACGTGAATAAATGCCATCCACATCCTTTAAAAGGATGAGCTTTTCAGCATGTAAGATCTCGGCCAGATATGCCGCAATAGAATCGCTGGTGACATCCCAAGAATGGGGTAAAGGATCCTGTTCAAACAAATATTGAAATGGCAGGAAAACAGGAATTTGCGAGGTGTCAATGGCGCGTGAGATGTCGGGGATGGTAAAGACGGGGGTTCCAGATGCTAAATATCCCAAGATAAAAAATCCTACGATATTTTCGCTGAGAATCGCCATCCAATGAGCCATATCATCCGATAAATGATATTGAGAATAGTGCTCCCGAACTAAATCAGCATATTCACCTCCTCCGGGAATAATAACGAAAGAGAACTCGGGATTAAGTTTATCTAAAACCTTACATAACTGGAGAGTAGCATCATTTTGAAGTATGCTCCCACCTATTTTTATTACGGCGTCCAAAGGTCATTTTCCCTCGTATTCTTCTGCTAATAATAGAGCCAATGCGACTGCAGGAGAGGCAATGGCGCCTTCAACTCCTAATTCTTGATCTAAATCAATTATCCGTTGAAATCCTACCTTTTCAGCGGCTTTCTTGGCGAGAAAGTTCCGTCCAAGCCCGGTCACTATAACAGGAGTAGTTAAGTCATAGGTATCGCGGGAAGATAAGATCTGGCGTAATCCCTCGCAAATTTGGTCCAGTTGACGTTCATAAATATAGGAAGCCATTTCATATATTTCGGTTTCCGAGAGCATATCGATATCCGCGCAGATGATCCTGGAGAGGCGCGCTAGGGCATCTATTATTGTCTTCTGCCGTCCATCAGCAGTTTCGCAGG
>CAYGYC010000395.1:0-4352 GCA_964353755.1 uncultured archaeon
AAAAGCAGGGTAGAATGGTAGGGTCTCCCCGAATCTTACAAGTATCTGAAGAAATTTTTGAAGTAAAATTTTGTAATGTTCCTTTTAAATCAGAAATCGGATTTGTTACACCTGTAGATGTCGATGACTTTAATTGTTTTAATATAGGAATAAAATCCATCTCAAAATTTCTAAATATTATAATTCCTCCCAACTATTATTATTGTATGGCAATAGATACCTCTTAATTATTAATTTTCTGTTTAAAAAGAGGGTTTACCAAAATTCTTATTTTGAGTTGGAGAAGAAAGTAACTAATAGTTTTTTAAAATCTCTCTGAAAAGGAGTTTTGGTGACGTTACATGAAAAAAGAAGAAATTTACGATAAATTAGTAGCAATTTGCGGTAAGGATGATGTTTCAATTGATGAAGCTGATTTGATTGCCACGGGAGATTGGATTGCTAAAGGTCTCGAGGCACTCTATAAAGATATACAGTTCAAAGCAGGATGTCTGGTTACGCCGAAGAATAAGAACGAAATTGTGCAAATTGTGAAATTTGCCAATGCCAATAACCTTCCCATTATCCCGCGGGCGGCCAACACGTCGTATGCGGGTCAAGTCCTTCCAGTGAAAGAAAATACGATCATGATGGATTTTGGGAAACATCTGAATAAAATATTGGAAATAAACATTAAAGGGGAATATATGGTTGTGCAGCCTGGCGTAGAATTTTGGTATCTTCAGGAACAACTCGCAAAAGAAGGTTATTTCTTTCCAGCAGAACCGGGAAGCGCCTTCTCATGTATGATAGGAGGTATGGTGGCCAATGATGCCAGTGGAGCTACAAGTTTTCGCTTTGGATCAACCCATAATTATGTTAATGGTCTGGAAATCGTAATGGCGGATGGATCAATTATCCATACGGGCCATAAAGAGAATGTGAAATCTGTGGCTGGCTATGATTTGACTTCTTTATTTGTGGGTTCAGAGGGTACGCTCGGAATTTACACCGAGATTTATCTGAAAATCAAAAAAATGCCGCAGAACGAGGTTTCATTAATTGTAGCCTTCAAAGATCTGGATTCGGCCTTTCAAGCTATTGAAAAAATTCGCGAGTTAGATTTGGAACAGAGCCTGGCGCTTTTGGAATACGTGGATGAAATGACCATTGAAGGGATCAATGCCAATCTGAAGGTTCGCGAAAAAAAAGGTTTACTCCTGAAAAAAATTAAAGTACCCAAGCGGGCAGGCACGCTGCTAATTAAACTGATTGGACCGCGATTTAAAGAAGATCTTCAGAAACTCCAAGAGACTCTGCAGCAATTCCAAGATGTAAAACTAGAAATCATGGAAGAGCCCATCGATCAAAAGTTCCTCTGGGATGCCCGACACTACGCGGGTCCTGGGATCGCACGAACTATGCCGCCTCCCGAAGCCCCTCGCATGTTTATACCGGCTATCCTGGATATCGCTGTTCCGCCGTCTAAAATTCTTGAATTCCTGAAGAAAGCCAAGGAAATTTCTCAACAATTTGGCTTTATTCCGATAGGGATGGGTCATATCTTTGATGGAAACATCCATCTCATTTCGGCTCAGAATGTCACGGAAGAAAATCTTAAACGGGTAAAGGCATTCCAAGAAAAAATACTTGATGTCGTCTATTCTTTAGGGGGTAGTGTTACAGCCGAACACGGTGTTGGGTTGTGGAAGCAGCAATTTTTGGAAAAGGAATTTGGAAAGGAGACCATGGACGTCATGAAAAAGATCAAAAAAGCATTGGATCCCAATAATATTTTGAATCCAGATAAAATGGGGTTAGGCGAAATTCAAAAGATTGTCCATTTTGAAGGATTAGGTGAGAAGAAATGAACAAAGAAATGATTAAATACTATTATCTCTGCAATAATTGTGGCATTTGCCGGCAGGAATGTACCATTTTTCAGGCAATTCCTCTAGAATCGCTCTCCCCCCGGACGCGAATGACTCTGGCAGGAAATCTCTTTTTAAATAAAATGGGTATCACTAAGAAAACCAAGGAAGCCATTTTCTCCTGCGTTTTATGTGATCTCTGTGGCGGCCAATGCCCATCAGGAGTAAACGTGGTGGATACAATAAAGGCGACGCGGCGGTATATCATAGAGCAAGGCGAAGGGCCAGAAGGGATTACTAAGTTGCTAGATAGCATTATTCAGGGACGAAATATCTTCTTGTTTGATAACGAAGAGCGAATAAACTGGGCTGGAGATATCGAAGATAAAGTAAAACCGAAAATACGGCAGCAATCCGAGCTCGCGCTATTTGTTGGGTGCCAGGAATCGTTCAAAGGGTCTCTCTATAATATTCCCGAATCACTCGTCCTGATTTTTGAAAAAGCGGGTGTGGATTTCACCCTCTTAGGCGATGAAGAATGGTGTTGCGGGGCGCCCTATTTTCTCTTAGGGGTAAAAAACGAAAAGGTCGGCGAAATTGTCAAGCATAACATTGAAAAAATGAAAGAATTAGGCGTAAAGAAGATTGTTACCACATGCCCGGGCTGCTATTTAGCGTGGAAAGAGGAATATAAGAGCTTCGAGCCAGAATTACCCTTTGAAATCTTGCATTCCACTGAAATCCTTGCGAATTTGATCCAAGAAGGGAAGTTGAAAATTGAAAAAGAATATAAGAAGAAGGTAATTTTCCAGGATCCGTGCGATTTGGGTCGGCATAGCGGTATTTTTGAAGCCCCACGAACGATCTTAAAAAGTATTCCCGGTTTAGAACTCATTGAATTAAAACGGGAAAAGGTCGATGCTTATTGTTGTGGTGGGGGTGGTCTTTGCAAGGCAACCTACCCGGAAACCGCTCTTGCAGTCGCAAAAAAGGTAGCCAAAATATATAAGGACAATGGGGCAGAAGTGATTGTTACAGCATGTCCTGCTTGCTTCGACAATTTGCAGACTGGACTTGAAGGAATGGATGGTATCGAATTAGTGGATATTCATAGCTTAATCAGCGATCTGATAAAAGAATAACAAGCCGCAAATTCCTTTCTTCTATTTTTCACTTTCTTTTTTTGATAACGCTTCGGCTACTTCTTTTGCCCAAATTCCCGTTTCATGATTTGTAATTATTTTTTGGAGATATTCTGAAAAGGTTAGCTCCCCATAGCCTTCCTTCCAAGCGTCGAAGGATTGCATTACATTTTGGTAGGCGATTTCATGATACTTACAGTAATTTTCGGAGACGAGTTCTCTATCGCAGATGATACAGGTTTTGAGGTCGGGTTTTTCATTGCTAGGGTTAGAATCCGGCACAAAAATCCACTTTCACTTTCGTCTTTTTCTAACATCATTAATATTTTCTTTAAAATATAAATCAGATTTTTAAAATTACTCATTCCGGCTTATAGTGAGTAGTGAGTATTTTACGAATGCGCTGAGCCAATTTTTCGCCGATCCCTTCGGCTTCTAATAATTCTTCTTGCTCTGCGGTGAAAACTTTTTCAATGGTTTTAAATTGGGCTAGTAAATTTTTAGCACGGATAGTATCAATGCCAGGAAGTCCTGCTACGACATATTCTTGGATCTCAAACGGCTTTTGGGGTGTTTTTTCAATTCGCGTACGGATTGTTTTTTTGCCTTCTGCTTTCAACAGTTCACGTCTTGCGATAGTTTTAAAAAGTAACGCGGTTTCCTGCCCATTTTTAGCCCACAAAATTGGAATATTAAAATCTATCATGATGCTGATGAAGGCCGCACGAATAGCTTCTCCGCTCAAAGAACTTCCCATGTATATATTTTCCCCCTCAATTAGAAGAAGTGGATTAGTACTATTCTGTTTTAAATCTTTAATTTCTTTAAATAGTCGCCCATCAATTATTGATTTAGAGAAATCGTTGCATGTCTTTCTTTCAACTAAAATTCGATTCCCCAGCAGGTAATCTCCGACTGGTAGCTGTTCTAATTTTACTTTAAATCCAGACGATACCAATTCTTTAACAAGTGATGAGGAAGATTCTCGGTGATCCACCGTAATTTCAAAATCTATTGCGTCTTTTGATTCTTTCTTCGGAATAAATTTCTCTATACTAGTCTGATTCTTGTCAATCAGTCGAGAACTTTTCCGCGAAATTTCCTGTAACTCATTTAACACCCGATACATCTCCCGTTGCTTATGTTGCACTACCCAGTAATATCCTTCGTCCTGAGTTTTTTCTGCCATTAAAATAATTACTCCGCCCGGTCGTTTTCGTCCAGTCCGGCCTTTTCGCTGCACATATCGAATTTCACTCGGTACAACATCGTAGAATATCACGAGATCGCATTCAGCAATATCAAGTCCTTCTTCTGCCACGGAAGTGGCTACTAGCACATTGTATATTCCTTCTTTAAA
>CAYGYC010000396.1:0-4338 GCA_964353755.1 uncultured archaeon
TACCCACGACTTTTTCCGGTGGGGTAGTATCCTGGGGCGTGCTGCTGGTCTCATCAGAGGCGGTACCGAGGTTGGGGACCTCATCGTAGGCCCGGATGCGGTAGTAATAGGTAATTCCATCGGCAAGCCCGGTATTTAGATATGAATTGGTGATGACATTCGCAATGTTATTAGAAGGCCCGGGGACGAAGCCGGAGGTGGTGCTTCGGTAAATGCGGTAGCCTGCGATATCCGCAGCCGTGCTGGCATTCCAGGTGAGGGAGAGCACATTGCCTGTAGGCACTACCGTAATTTGGACATTGACGACTTTTTCTGGAGGAGTAATATCAGTCGGCTTTCCGTATTGAGTTGTGGAAGCAGTTCCTTCATTCGGGACTTCATCACATGCCCTAATATAATATGCGTAAGTTAGCCCATCCGTCAGGCCGGTGTCCGTGTAGGAATTAGTGGCTGGGGTGCCGATTACGGTGTTATTACGGTAGACTTTATAGTAATTCAAATCCGGGGCGGGGCTGATATCCCAGCTCAATTGCAACCGATTGCCGGTTCCAGGGTTCATGACAACCAACCCGGTAACTTGGGGTGGCGGAGAAGGAGGGGGATAATTTGGTTCGTCAGAGGCGGTGCCTAGGTTGGGCACCTCATCGTAGGCCCGGATGCGGTAATAGTAGGTAACCCCATCAATGAGCCTAGTATCCAAATAGGAATTGGTCGTGACATTAGCGATATTATTGGCAGGGAGGGGAGGGAAGCCGGGGGTGGTAGACCGATAAATCCGATAGCCTGCAATATCGGGGGTGGTACTGGCAGTCCAAGTAAGGTTTAAGGCATGATTAGGATATATAATAGTAATTATTACACCAGTTACTTTGGGGGGTGGAGTCGTATCTTGAGGCACACCACTCGATTCATCGGAGGTAGATCCTACGTTCGGGACTTCATCCACTGCCCTAATCACGTAATAATATCGCGTTCCATCTATTAACCCCGTATCAGTATAGGAGTTGGTGGTCCGATTCGCAATACTAAAATAAGGCCCACCACTGATCATGCTGCGATAGACACGATAGGCAATAAAATCGGGGGCAGAGCTAGCGGTCCACGAGAGCGAGAGGCTGTTACCTGCAGGAATAACATTGATGGTTAACCCCGTTACTTTAAGCGGTGGAGCAGTGTCCTGCGGAGTACCACTAGCTTGGCTAGAGAAAGACCCCTCATTGGGTACTTCATCGACTGCGGAGATGCGATAGTAATAAATGGTATCATCGACTAGACTAGAATCGAGGTAATAATTAGACAAAGGAGATGCAATGCGGTTTGCTGGACCGGGCGTGAAACCAGGCATGGTGCTCCGATAGACGCGGTAATTGACAAAGTCGGGAGCGCTACTAGGTATCCAAGTAAGATTCAAGACATTTCCTGCTGGGACTGCGGTAATTACCACCCCAGTCACCTGTTCTGGTGGTGTTGTATCGCGGGGCGTCCCCTTCACTTCATCAAAGAGAAATATTTCACTTGTGTAGTAACCCGCCACAGAAACCTGATAATAATATGTTATACCATCCACCAGCCCAGAATCAATATAGTGATATGAACCACCACACGGAATGGCTATGAGGTTCCCTAAATCGGGCGTGAAACCGGCTGTGGTGCTGCGATATATTTTATAGCCGTTCGCCCATGTGGAGCTCATAGCACAAGTCAATTCAAGGGCATTGCCTGTTGGGATGGGCGTGATTAGTTCCTTTACCATGAATTGGATGCCTACCATATAATTATTCCATGCTTTGAAAGTAAAAGTGTAAAAATCATCTTCTAGATGGCCGATCTCATAAATGTGCGTCACATCACAAACTGCTTGAGGGAAAGCAGCACCAGTTAACCTCCAGATTTCAGAATTGACCCATAAATTATGCCCATCCATTTTTAATTGTCCCCAATCAGAAATATGAAAGCCGCCGCTAGAAAATGTTATTGTAATATGGGCATAAGTAGTTAGATTACATGTCCAAACTACTAAATCCACCCACCCAGGGATACAAGGATCACCATTTAATATATCAGAAGCCTGTCCCTCATTTCCAGAATCATCCACTGCAGAAATCCGATAAAAATAATTTATATCTGCCGTTAAATTTGTGTCAATAAATGAATTAGAAAGGGTAGATGCAATAAAATTTTGGGAAGATGGTAAGAAACCTGGGATTGCGCTCCGATATACTTTATAATAAGTTAGATCGGACGCCATACTCTTTGTCCAGGTTAATTCAACGCCAAAAGAATATCTATGAATCCAAACTTTATTAATCTTTGCTGGAGGCACCGAATCACACGGCGTACCATTCATCTCATCGGAAGGCATGCCCTCGTTTTGAACGTTATCAACTGCTGAAACTCGATAATAGTAGGTGATCCCATTTGTGAGTCCCACATCTATATAAGAAGTATTTACAGTTGAAATAATATAGGTTGATTCATTCAGAGAAAACCTGGAGGTCGTACTACGATATATTTTATAATGGCTTAGGTCTGAGCCATTAATCGGACGCCATGAAAGAAATAGTATATTACCGAATGGATTAACTGTAATACAGACGCCTATGACCTGATCGGGTAGAATGGAATCATCAGCATCCTGTTTGAACCATTTTGGCTCTAAATTATTTGGATTAGAGGACTCGTGTGTTATAGGAATAGTCACTATTAAAATTACACATAGAAAAAAGAAGATAACCACTGAAACAGAAAAAAGTAGTTTTCGGATCGTGGAAGTCCCCATGACCCTCCCTTGATCCTAGATTAATATTTGTTTTATTGTCTTCATGGTATATATATGAGTTCGAAAATACAATTTTTTGGGAGGTATATATACCAAAGAATTTTCCTTTATATGCGTCCTGTATCAAGTAAGGGGGATTTTTCAAAAAAAATTGATGCTGGTGTAAACCCGAACACTAACTCCTAGCATCCTCGGTGGGAAAGCTCCGTCCATCCTCTGCTAGGTTCTCTCATGACGGGTAATAATCCAGCATCGCTCTCACCTGTCGCCGTGGGGGTTGACTCCCAATCATCAATTATCCAGATGACACATCTTTCTTTCCTGGCGAGCCCATCGTCACGGTATTACGGTGAGAGGGGGTGTTTCCAGAGAAACACGATTGTTTTCCCTTGCTTGCACGAACTTTCATTGGTTTCTCCAGTTGTCCTCGAAAGGGAAAGAACATCGACCCGCAATAGAATATAAGACGTTAGGCTATAAAAATTTTTATTCCATTTATCTAATAACTTATTGGGGGAAGATAAAGGATAGAGACGCTTTAAACTAAAAAAAGAGATCCTCTAAGAAAAGACTTGCATTATATTAATGAGAAAGATAGTAGCATACTAATGGAGTTACTGAAATTTTTTAAAAAAATGAAATAAGTTATTTATACTTCAATTTCAATCCTTTTATAGTTTAGAATTGGAATTTTGGATTTTTTTGGTCCATCGACCAATTCAATTAAACCGGCTTTCTCTAATTTTTTAACCTTCGAATAAACATTTTTGATATTTTTATGTATCAGTTTAGCCAGTTCCCGAATGGATTTTGGTTTCTCATTTTTTATAAAATCAAGTAGCATTAATTCTATTTTTCCTAAAGAGACTTCATGGGTAATAATGCTTTTAGTTTCTTGAATTATTTCAGGATTGTTTTGATAATATTTCCAATCTTCGAGATCAACGGTAGCTTTCATATTATCTGAATTGTTTTTGAGGAAATTTTCAAGTCGTTCTATTGAACCATAAGTATTCTCAAAAGTGTGAATTAATTCTTGACTTGTTATTTCTTTAATAAGGGTAACTTTCATTTCATTAACTCCTTTTTTAATTTATCTAAAACTACTTTATTTTCTCTGGCAATATGATCGCAAATAATCTTATAAATAATTTGAGGATTATCATAGGCTATTTTATCTCTATCTGGATGAATGTGAGGATATCCATGATGATAGTTATCTATAAGGATATTATCTGGCATTATAACAATGGACCAACCGCGTTTGCTTTCTCTCATATATATAATCCTATCTTTTATCTTTAATTTCATGTTTGGTTATTAAAACCATCAGATATAAATATGTTTTGGCTTTTTACCATCACAATATTTTGAAATAAAATTAGCAATTCGAATTATATTCGATTCATAAATTGAAATTAAAGGAATAATGATTAAGATTAACTCCTAATTTAATACCTTTTTTTACAATAGCGACCTAATTATCTCGATAATATATCAATTTTTTGAAATCTCAAGAGAAATATAGTTATTTTACCTTAGGAATTAATATTTCATTA
>CAYGYC010000397.1:0-4327 GCA_964353755.1 uncultured archaeon
ATGGATGATACTTGGAATTCTTATGTAATGCAAGCTGCCAGCGATGCTTTTCCCCATGTTCCCGCGGAGCCGGCTTTTTCAGAGTATATAGATAACCACTATTATGAGATAATCGATCAATGGAAACCTGATATCCTATGGAATGATATCGGCTATCCTCCCTATGGGCGATTGTATGAGATCATCGCGCACTACTATAATACCGTAGAAAATAGCGTTATTAATGATCGCTGGCTAGTATTTTCGAACCGGCTACTCTGGCTCATGAAAAAATTCAGGATAGCCCGGAAGTTAGCCGAGTGGGCGCAACGCAGGGCGTTTAAAAAAGGCGGTGCCGGAAATCCCTTTCCCGTACTTCATGATTATCGTACCTTAGAATACATCACCCCGTCTAAAATATTAAGAGAAAAGTGGGAATGCTGCCGTGGGATTGGGCGATCCTTTGGCTATAACCAGATGGAAACAGATGCACAATGTTTATCAGTCCCAGCCCTCATCTATTTATTCGCCGATATTGTCAGTAAAAATGGCAATTTACTCCTTAATATCGGTCCTAAACCCGATGGTACAATACCGCAAATTCAACTGAACCGCCTCCTCGGACTCGGGAAATGGCTAGATATTAATGGCGAGGCGCTGTTCGATACCCAACCTTGGAAAACCTTCGGAGGTCTTACTACAGAGGGTATCAATATAAGATACACCCAGAAGCAAGATGCCTTATATGTAATTGTTCTACATCCGCTCGAGAAAAATAATATTATGATAGATCACTTGCTTGTTGATGACCATGCCACCATTAAGATGTTAGGCGATGCCGCGCCCCTAAAAACTAAACAAGAGGGCACGCGTCTGACTATCTGTATTCCTGCCCCTCTAGAAGACACCCCTGCAATATGTCTTAAAATAACGCCCAAACCGAACTGAACGAAAAAAAAAAATTTACCCCTGACTAAAAAATTAAACGGTTCGGAGAATTTTGAGCCAATTCTTTTTTTGATATTGGCGCACAATCAATTCGACTTTAAGGAGAGGAAAGTTGGTGAGTGCACAAATTTCGGCGATCGAAGAGGTGCCATCGCAATATTGGAGGACTTGCGTATCTTCTAGGGGAAATTTCTCTTTAGATGAAAGAGGGCGGATTAAAAGCGGGACTTGTTTTATGGAGTCCACTTTTTTCTCCATCGGCGGAACGGAGGGTGTCGGAACAGTTTCAAGGTCTTTTGGACAGGATTGTTGCAATGATGGAGTTTTAGGTTGAGTATCCAAGTCTCCTATTAATTCATCAATTTGTTCCGCCCATTCATGCATTTTAATTTTAAACCCGAGTAATTGCCCACTGGGGCCTTTCGGGGCATAAAGAACAATAATGGCTTTCGGTGATACCTTAAAAAAAGCGAGGCTGATTCCACCAAATGGAATGGTACAGTCGCCCACGGTCATTAGGGTGAAATTATCCTTAACATAGTTTTGAATGAAGTATAAATGCTCATCAAAGGCACGCGTATCTAGGTAGTGAAAAGTTCCCACGGCATCCACTATCGCGATATAAGCCGTTGTTACAAAAAGTTTGCTGTAAGAAGCCCTAATATTTTTAACTAAGCGTTCTAGGAGTTCCTCTTTACCTTCCAAACCGCTGGCGGGTAATATTTGTAAGCTCATAAAACTCGGGCTCCTTTTTCATATTCTTCCAAGCTTGGCTAGTCGATGGTCAAATAAAAAACTGAACATTTTTCGGTTGGCAATATCATAGCAAAATTTTAAAAATTCTCAAAAATTATTTCATTCTTCATGTCCAAAAGGCAAGGTCGATAATCAAATTTGCTAATTGGTTTAAATATAGTGCAAATTTGATAAGCAAATATGCTTACTTTTTTGGAGGGGATTGCTCGAAGTATTACTTTTTATTTGTATCATGCACAATTTTATAGTACAAATCTGTGGTGTGAGACAGAATATGAACCATACATATGGGGAAATTCCGGAGGATATTCGATTTAAACCCTATATGCCATTATTTCCGAACACTTGGAAGCTATATCAGACGTTTGGATGGGCGTCTTTCCATCAATTCAATAACGATTCTGAAAGTGGATGTTATGACTTTTTTGAAACCCGCTTTAATGAAGCAATTGCCACTTCTGACGATGTCATGGCAAATAAACTTAAAATACCAGAACAGATACTTTCTTATATTCTGGTTTTGCCCAATGTCGCCATCCGGGCAGATTTATTGCAAGGCACTTCAAAGCTATTTGCCGGCGAATCAGTTGATATAACCTATATTATTCTGAAGCATGATAGCCAAGAAGTCTTCGCGTTACTTAATGGCCATTTAGAAGCGGGCTTACCTGTGGATTGGTGGTTCGTGCGACCGGAGGATGAGCTGCTGGTAAGGCGGCACATGAAAATTGGATACAAACTAAAGGAGATTCCTTCCCGGATTAAAGATCTCCAGAAATCCAGTTTGCGGCTCATTGATATATTTAAAGACATCCGCAATGAGCGAACGCCGCAATGGGGGACTGCGGACTATTTTGTAATTAATGCCTATGAAACCTTTGCCCTCAACCTGCTATATGAACCCAGCAGCTACGAATCTATTTGCCAAGGTTATGATGGTTGGGCTGCTAAAGAAATGTATGGGTTACCGGACTTTGCATTCGCCTTGATCCCCTGGCCGGAAATGTTGAATTTCTTTTTATATCAAGGAAGAGCCGAGTTTGCTAAAAAATTAGCTGGTTTATCCACACAGGGTCATCTTTACATTTCTCCCTTTGAAGAAAAAAATCGGGAATTGATAATTAAACTGCACAGTCATATTTTTGACTGGTATCGGACAGAGAAACTTGGGAAAGGGATTCCTTATCCCATTCAAACCTTGAAGGGCGAATTTCCAAACGTGAAAAATAAAAAGGACCCCGACCATCGGTTTGCCTTTCAATACCCACCCGGCGACTGGATCCATCCCCAAAAATTGGGTATTTCCGAAGAAGAACTCGCGAAAGGCGTCTATTTAAATGTTACGCACGAAACTCCTATTGAGGAACAAATTACCCATTCGCATATCCTTTCTCTCGGGATCGGGCGCAACACGACATTTCTTTAAAAATTTTTTAACTTCGCTAGATATCCATTCTATAGCCCTCCACTCTCCCTTTTTAGGATAGAACCTTTAAATATAACCAATTCTTTTCAGTAGTAAGATTTGAGATTTTTCTGTTGGGGAAAATCCACATGAAAAGGCACACGTATTAGTTAAAACTCACAGGAAGTGGTCCTCGCTAAGGACTGTGTGCATGTGGATATTAGGTTCGAAATGACTGGGAAATAATAACGCATTTGTTGGCAGAGGAAAATATAATTCATCCGGTTTTAACAAATGCCCTAAAATATTTCTTTCTGTGGAAATATTTCATTGCTAAATTATATTTTCCAAAATATTTCTCACATAAAGATACATATCTAGTGGATATTGAGAATACCTACATTTGTAAAATGCTAAATTTGACCTAAAACATTTAAATATGACGATATCTTTATGGACATAAGAATCTCTACCTTAAAACCAGCTCAACTGGATTTTTTCCTAGTAAAAAAAGGACCTGTCTGATAGGGAAAAATTCGAAGCTGCTGAGGAAGAGGACTCTGATCCGAATCGTTATGAAAGATAAATTGATAAGAGGTGTAAAAATGGGCAAAAAGAAAATCGTAACCATTGTTAAATTGACTTCTGAAGGTCACACGGCCGTAGAAGTCAGTCCCAATGAGGCCTATTCTATCATTGGTCAGTGTCTAGATCAAGGTCAATACGTTTTCTGCGAACCAGAAAAAGTAGTCATCACCAAAAAATCAGACCTCCGAGGCCATGATATAGAAAAAGCCATTGTATTTGCCGCCGTGGCGGGGGGCTAAATGAACTGAACACCATACGATTAAATTTAGGGAGCGATTGGTACTATTTTACTGGGAACGTGTTTATTCCTGTAGGGACTAAACGCAACTATAGTTCAGGAAATATTCTCTATCACCAAGGCGAATTCTACGTAGTTGTTCCCAAAAAGAAATTAAAACCCATTAGCTGGGCACATGCAGGCAAACAGATTTATGCAACCGGTGGAGGCATAGGTAATCAAGCGAATTATAGAATCTCTAAAAAGAAAATTTTATTTTCTTTCCAAATCAATGAGGAAGAACAAATACAAACATGCGTGAAACCCAGAACGTTTCCGTTTAAAGGACAAAGCATCCCTGCAGAATCCCGATTTGAACAATCCCTTCATCCACGGGAACTTGCTGACCGACGTGCCAAAGCATTGCTTCGTAG
>CAYGYC010000398.1:0-4325 GCA_964353755.1 uncultured archaeon
CATTTTCCTGAACTCGATAAAATGCTTCCCAGTCATACTTCTTTCATCAAAATTGTAGGGAAATTGGGCGATCGGGCGAATATCACTGCCCAGAACCTCGAAACAACAGTAGATTTCCCTCCCGATAAGGCGGGTACAATAGCAAAGTTAGCGAAATCATCAATGGGAGGCGCGATAACTGATTTTGAATTAAGTCCACTTCAAGAATTTGCCGCAATCACTGAACAACTATACAAAACACGAGATATACTGGCAAACTACATAGAAGAAGCAATGCAAGAGGTGGCGTCAAATATGCGCGCATTGGTTGGAGGCTTATTAGGGGCTCGTTTAATTAGTTTATCTGGAGGTTTATCTCGCCTAGCAAAGATGCCTTCTTCAACTATTCAAGTATTAGGGGCAGAAAAGGCTCTTTTTAGAGCACTACGAACGGGTGCAAAACCTCCCAAACATGGTATTATTTTTCAATGGGAAGAAATACATGGCGCCCCTTTTTGGTTAAAAGGGAAGATTGCACGTGCCTTAGCCGGGAAGTTATCAATAGCCTCTCGAGTTGATTTTTACTCAGGGGAATACGTGGGTGACAATCTTCTCTCAGACCTCACACGGCGCATTAATGATATCAAGAAAAAATATCCGGTAGCGCCGAAAAAACCAAAGAAAGAAGAACAGGTGGAACGGAAAGAAAGAGGCGAACGGAAAGAAAAAGGCGAACGCAAAGAGCGAGAGAAATTCCCTAGGAAGAAATGGAAAAAGTATAAGAAACAAAAGCAAAAAGAAAAGAAAAAAAAGCAATTTAATCAATAATTTATTTATAGGAAAGAGAGATCATGGCAAATAAATTAACCGTTCATGGTAATATTGTTAATACTTTTTGGTATGAGAAAGAGGATGGTTCTCAGCTGTTATTAACCTTAAATTATACGCCAGGGCATAAGGCATATGATGAAAAATTAATAGAAATTCAAGGGCAAGAGTATCGCATGTGGGATCCTCGCCGAAGCAAATTAGCAGCCGCGATCATCAAAAAATTACACACGATTCCCATCACCCAGAGTTCACGGATTCTCTATTTAGGAGCCGCCTCCGGAACAACCTGTAGCCACATTTCAGATATATTACGCAATGAAGGAAAAATATATTGTATTGAATTCTCTTCGCGAGTTATTAGAGAACTAGTTCGGGTCTGTGAAACTCGTACAAATCTGATTCCCATTCTCGGAGATGCGCGGTTCCCGCATCAATATCGCATGTGTATTCCGGAACAAGTGGATTTAATTTACGCAGATGTGGCACAACCTGACCAAGCTAAGATAGTAAATATAAATGCAGAAATGTTCTTGAAGCCGCAAGGATGGATATTGCTCTGCATTAAAAGTCGAAGCGTGGATGTAACGATGGACCCTCAACAGGTTTACAAGGAACAAATCAAAATCCTTAAGGAATCCAATTTCAAAATTGCTGAAATTCTCTATCTTGACCCATTTTCAGAAGATCATGCCTTAATTGTGGCACAATGGGCTAAATGAATGATTATTTATCGGTAGCACTATGCCTATAATTGCAGGTATTGATGAAGCTGGTAGGGGGCCGGTTATTGGGCCAATGGTCATGGCAATAGCGGTTATCGATTCACAAAACGAACTCGCTTTAAGAGAAATGGGGGTAAAAGATAGTAAACAATTGACGCCTAAACAACGGGATGTGCTGTTTGATCAATTACAGGAAGTTTTACCTGCCTATAAATATGTAATTATCACTCCAAAAGAAATTGATGCTAACGTGGAATCATGCGATAGCAATTTGAATTGGCTGGAGGCCTATAAAACAGTTGAATTGTTCCAATTAATTATAAAAGAAATACACGTTGCTGAATTGTTTATTGATTGCCCGAGTACTAATATTGAATCGTATCTCTTGTATTTACATCCGAAGTTAGACCTCAATCCCTCATGTGTGACCGCTGAACATAAAGCGGATGTGACTTATCCAATCGTCAGTGCCGCGTCCATTATTGCGAAAGTTATTCGAGATCGCGAGATTAAAAAGATCCAAGCGAAATATCATGTTAGTTTTGGGAGTGGGTACTCGAGTGACGCGAATACCATCTCTTTTTTAAAAGCATGGGCCCGAAAACATAAAAAATTTCCCGAATATGTGAGAGGTTCCTGGGCTACCGCAAAAAATATTTTAAAAGAAACGTTACAAAGGAAATTAACGGAGTTTTCTTAATAAAAAGCGTGTTTAATTTTTCTGAGTGCAAGATATAATTCTTGAATATCTTTCATTTTTTCTAAAATGGTCTTCTGGATAATTAACACATTATCAATGACCGGTAGTTTGCCCTCCTCTATGATAAACATGGAAAGTTTTCGGGCAACCTTCGATATTTCACTAATTAGCTGTAGACGATTATAGATTTGCATTTTATGCGATAAATTCAGGCTAGTGATGAGACAGGACTCCTCCGTTTTGGCTTTCGTTTCCGGTTCCGATGTGATGGCATCAAAGGGTGCTTTTTTTGCCCAATATGTATTCAACCCGAGACCTTCAAAGATTTCTTTAATTTCCGCTTGAAAATCTGTTTCTTCAATAGAGGGCTGAAGTTTTTCCTTCTCGACTTCCCACTTTAATATATCTATAGGTAATTTCAATGATTGTCCAAGCTTTTCTTCTAATTGACGTGCATTTTCCTCTTTAATTTGATTCATTTTTTCAAACAAATATGCCGCCTTTCGCGAAACCCCTATTTCGGAAGCCAGTTCTTGTAATGAAAGATTTTTATCTAATCGGAGTTTGTGAATTTTTTCACTATCGATATTAACATAAAATCCCCCTTTCCGACTAATCGTATATATTGCTTGATTTTTTATAAAAAGTTTGAAAGTCAGGAGATTCATCGCAAGAATTCCTCGTCGCTCGTACAACACTTCATCTCGTAGTTCTTCTTTCCGCGTTTCCTTTCCTAAAATCAGAGAAATTCCGTTGAAAAAATACGAAATTAATTTTAAATCTTCAATCAATTCAATGGGTACCTTATCGATATTCAAAACTATTTTTATCATTAAGAGGGTTTCTTTCCGAGCCGCAATATCAAAAGAACTCTTCAACCAATACTGGGGGTCATATAAACCCATTGGTAGGACTGAATACCCCTCATCTTTCAATAAATTTATAATTTCATTGATGTAAAAAATTTCATCCACTTTATAAACCCAATTCCTTTAATTTTTCTAAGGTATCCCTCTGCTCTTTGGACAATTTCTTGGGAATCTGAATATCTATTTTACACAATAAATCACCACGCCCATAGCCGCGATAGACGGGCATGCCCTGTTCGCGTAATCGAAAAACCGTGCCGTTCTGCGTCCCCGGAGGAATTGTCAATTTTGTGGTGCCATCGAGTGTTTGAATGTCAATTTTATCACCGAGCACCGCTTGCGTGATAGTGATTTCTTTTTCACAGACTAAATGGGAATCGTGGCGTTCAAAGGTTTTGTGCTGCTTGATATGAACGACGACATATAAATCCCCTGGTGGTGCACCTTGAGGACCTGCTTCCCCTTCGCCTGAAATACGTAATTGACTTTCATCATCTATTCCCCGCGGTAGATCAAGTGAGAGTTTCCTGACCTTTTTGAGGAGTCCAGTGCCATTACACTCTTCACATTTATGTGCGATCCTCTTTCCCGTTCCTCCACAAGTATTACAGGTCGCAATGTTGATCATTTGACCAAGGGGAGTACGATTCACGATTCTTCGTTGTCCAGATCCTCCACAGGTCGAGCAATTGGTTATATCGGAAGGCGATTTAGCCCCTGTGCCATTACAGGTTTTACATGGGACATGTTTAGGTATTTTTATTTCCGTTTTTACTCCATTAAAGGCATCTTCCAACGTAATTTCCAGATCATATTGGATATGTTGACCTCTTCTCTGCTCAGATCTGCCTCGCCGACCAAATCCAAAGAGATCTCCAAAAATGTCTCCCAAACCCCCCCCACCAAAAATATCACCAAAACTACTGAAGAGGTCCTCAAAGCTAATGTTATCAAAACCCGAAAATCCCGATTGCTTTACGCCATCCCACCCAAACCGGTCGTACATCTGTTTTTTTCGGTCATCATTTAATATTTCGTAGGCTTCCGCTAATTCTTTAAATTTCTCCTCCGCCCATTCCCGTTTATCAGGGTTCTTATCGGGATGGTACTCCATTGCTTTCTTCCGAAAGGCACTTTTAATTTCTTCTTTACTGGCGTTGCGCGATACGCCCAATACTTCATAGGGGTCGCGTTTTCTTTCGGGCATTAACTAAAACCACTTAT
>CAYGYC010000399.1:0-4322 GCA_964353755.1 uncultured archaeon
ATTTATTTTAGAGGCTTTTAAATGGCTAATACCCCTAAACAAAGTCCAATAGACTTAGAGGACTTAAGAAAAAAAATTAAGGAAGAGCTAAAAAAGGAAGTTCTGGAAGAGATACGCCGTGAATTAAAATATGAAGAAGCACAGCCTGAAACACCCCCCGCTTCCGCAATAGATGAAACGTATGTAGAAACACCCGCCCCCACCCTGCCGGCGAAAGAAGGGGAAACACTAAGTATCTCGATTACCGCATTCCTTAAAATTGCCAGCCATTCATTTAAATATGCCAATTCCAATATTCCGAGAGAGAAATGGGTTGAAGTCATAGGAATATTAGCGGGAAAATTAGATACAAATGGTTTTCCACTTCATATTGCCGACGCTTATCCCATGGGACATGGCACAGCTATATACGCCGAAATTAAAGATTACAAAAATTATGTACGAGCCTATAAGGATTTGAAGAAGAAAAACTTATTCGTCGCAGGATGGTATCATTCTCACCCTACTTATGGACTTTTCATGAGTATGGAAGATTTTGGAACTCAAATGCGCTACCAGAAATTATGGGATAAATCTATTGCACTGGTTATTGACCCGTACCTTATTGATGGAACCTCTTATGGATTTATGATTTTTCGGGCGGATTTAAGGTCGAAAAAGTGGTTTCCTGTCCCCTTTATCGTACAAGGCTCCCTCGATACCAGAACTTTACCTGAACTATTGAAGTTTATCTACCCCATAATAGAAGGTAAACCCTTATACCTCGAATATGATGAAGAATAAATGATACACTTCCACAATTTTTCTGGTGGCTAAAAATTTTGGTGAAAAAGCGGTGGTACGCCCTTATATTCTTTATTTCAATAATTATTGCCTTTGTACACGGCGTGTTTCTTGTGAAGTCACCTAATATATTCCTCTCCTGGATATTTATTGGCCTCTGGATCTGTTTTTCTGTAAGTTTTGTCCAACGATTGAAATATTCGCATGAGGTTAATTCGCCTCATAACACTGCCTTTTTTGTGGTAGGGCCGTTATTCATTGGACTCCTATTTAGTTGTTGGGGATATTTTACCGGCTTGCTGGAATGGAATTTTTTTGCGGAAGGACTCTATTTAAGTCCATGGATCCTCATTTTCGCATTTCCCTATTTAGGATATGGTGCCATTTCACTTTATTCTTGTTTTAAGCGATACGATATAATCTATCTCGGACAAAAATCAGTAAGCGCTCGTAAATTTGGAATTTTAATTACCTTCTTAACTGTAATTGGCGGATTTTTCTATATATTATTCGCTTATATCATCCTAAGCGCGTCCAGTATGCCTTTATACCTAAGATACCCTTATCCTGACTTATTACTGCTGCTTATAAGCATCTTCTCACTGTTTTTAATCATTAGATATGGATTTTTTGGCCGGAAACCGACAATTACTCAAATTTCTGCGGCGGCTACCTCTAGGCCTGTAAGTAGAAGAGAAGTACGTCCTATGACGCCCTCGCCATCAAGACCACAAACAACTATAAGCGCAACAGTTCGCCCTTCCGCAACGCGTTCTGCTCCCCAAAGACCTGCCTCTAGTCCTGCGCCTCGATCTGCGTCTCGATCAACCCCCTCGGTTACGGGATCCCAAAAATCCACTAGTAAATCCAAAGAGACCGCAAAAGCTACTAAAACAGAACCGCGGGTTAACATCAAGCTATACAGACCCAAAGGAGGAGCTCTTTCATTAGAGGATTTCAAGTGTATTTTTTGCTTTAAATTACCTGAATTACCAGCTGATAAAGAAAGGGGAATTATTCTCTGTCCTATGTGCAAGCGTCCCGCCCATACCGATGAATTTAAAGATTGGATGACAAATTCTAACCTATGTTCTCGATGCGGGGCAACTATTCCTTCTAAATTCCGCCAAAACCCCGAAATAATTTCCGTAAAAAGGTATGTAGAAGTGATTCGAATCTATTCTAAAAAATAGCCTATATCTTTCTTTAAAATTTGATTTGAGGGAAATTCAGAATGCCACAAGAAACGAAAGATAATTCCGTAACGGAGTTAGAACAAGAAATTTCGACCTGCGAACAGCGGTTGCAAGAATTAAGAAATGATTATATGGCAAGAACTGGACACATGCCTACACGATTATTAAATGATTCCAGCTGGAAATGGTCTATTTTTATGTGTTTAGGTTTTGCCTTTATTTCTATGGTTGTATATCTGTTAGGTATCCAAAAGGTAGGCCAAGATGCCGGAATTCCTGAATTCTTTTTTCAGACCGAAATTGCGTATTTTTTCATTTTAACCTTTTATGTAATACTTATGGTCCTGATGGTACAGTCCAAAAAACTAAGTGGATACCAATCTATGTCTCTGATTCTAGGATTCTGGTGCGCCCATTGGCTGATTTATGATTGGGGGTGGTATGCATATAGTTACGCAGTCGGAGAAATTCCTGATCTCTCTGCTTTTTGGCAAAGTACATTTAGCAGTCCTTTGCTCATTCCCAATCCTCCCTATTGGTTATTCCTCACCATTGCAATTCTCGGTGGACTAATGGCGTTTTATACCTTTACGGTTCCCAAACGTCGAAGGCACTTGATCCCGCCTATGATTTGGCTGTATGCTACCTATATTAATGCTTCAATATGCGGTATGACAGGATTAAATCCTACGGGGATTCTTATAGTAGGGCTCATTCTGGTTTCCATCACATTCGGATTGATGGGTTATTACTCCATTCAGCGGATGGCACAGGGTCTGCCCAATTGGCTTAAGGATGGAACGAGTAAAAGAAAATGGATGACATCCGATCCGCTCGGTCTCCCCCTCATTTTTGCAATGGTCACTATGTTAATTATAATGCCTTTATTTCTAACAACCAATCCCACCTTAGGTCTATTCCTGGGTATGATTCCCTGGTTTTTCTTGCCCACCTACTACATTTTAATCCATTCTACCGGGGTTGCCAAAATGAGAGGAACCCCTAAGATTCTCATCATTGTGAGCTTGACCGCCCTATTCATTGCTTTCGTGGTAATTCTGAGTATTCTGCCAATAGACAGCCTTATTTAAATAATGATTTCAAAAAATTATTTCTCTCTTACTTTTGGGTAAAATTTATGAGGTTGATACCGTTAATTGGTATTATATGAATAAAAATATCTATTTATCACAATCAGAGCAAAACGTATTCAATCCTTTATTAAGCGCAAAAGAATGGATAATCACACATGATCAAGTGAAAAACATCTTTTTCCAGATAAATGATATTACATTAAACAAAATAATTTCAAATTTGATTAGAAAAGGATACCTCTATCAAATAAAAAGAGGAAAGTATCTTATTCAAGAAATTCCTTCAGAAAAACCCTTGATTAAGGACCCCTATAGATTAGGCCTAAGTCTTTTTGAAGGCTATCTTGCATTCAGTACTGCATTACGGATATACAATCTTATCGATTATGAAAGTTTCACTGTCTTTATAGTCACCTCAAATATCTCGCGATTTAAAACAGTTGGACAATATACCTTTAAAGCAGTTGCTTTAGGAAAAAAAGCCGCAGGAATCATTAATTATAGGAACTATTACATATCTTCGCTCGAAAAAACCATCTATGACTGTCTTATAAAACCGCAATTTGCAGGAGGGTATGCTGAGATTACTAAAGTAATCCACAGACAAAAAGAGCTCGATTGGAATTCATTATATAAGTACATCCAGAAGTATTCGACCACTTCCATGAGCCAAAAAATAGGATATTTACTCGATTTGCTAAAAATCGAAACTAATACAGAAATACCAACGGAAATTCTGCAAAATTTGAAATCAAAGGTAAAAATAAGGACAAAATTGATACCTACTCAAAAATCAATTGGAAAATATAATAGTGAATGGAAAATTCTAGATAATCTTGGGAAAGAAAAAATACTCTCTTGGTGGTATTATGGCTGATCCTGAAATAATTAAACATATCGCACTTAGAACTGGATTGGGAATTAATTATATCAGTAAAGATGCAAAAATTACGGAAGTTCTTGAACAACTTAAAAAATTATTTTCGTTTAAGACACTTATTTTAAAAGGCGGCACCGCAATTAATAGGGGCTATCTAGAAGAGCCGAAAAGATTCTCTGAAGATTTGGACATCGATTATATTTCGAATGAACAATTAAATGAAAAGCTGGAATCTATAAAACAAATTATAAAAGAAATAAAAGGATTTCAGTTAGATAGACCCGCTTTGATGCAGCAGTTGCTAAGATTTGATTGCCATTACATAAATGAATTCAACCAGAAGGATATAGTAAGAGTTGAATTTTATCT
>CAYGYC010000400.1:0-4291 GCA_964353755.1 uncultured archaeon
AGGAAATTATAGGTAGGGTATCGGTAATAACCTGATTTCGTTGTCGGGATATGTCCTACAAGACTTTAAGAAGGCAGTTTCGAGTAAATAGAAGGTAGAGAAAGAAAAAAAAGAAATGAGTGACCATCATACACAAAGAGCTAATAGTTGAATTACTCTATTAACCCATGCTTGATAGCATAGTGCGTTAATTCAGCATTATTCTTCATTCGCATCTTTTCGAGAATACGTGAACGGTATGTACTGATTGTCTTAACGCTGAGGCATAAGTCTGTCGCTATCTCTTTCGCCATTTTCCCCGAAGACATCATACACAAGACCTGATATTCACGATCTGAGAGTTTTTCATGAAGTTGTTTTCCTCTATCTGCCTCTAAATCAAAGGCCAATTTCTCAGCAAGTAGTGAACTGACATATTTTCTTCCAGATGATACTCTTCTGATAGCCGATATCAATTCGCCGGGCGCGCTATCTTTGGTCAAATATCCAGCAGCCCCTGCCTTTAACGCGCGCACCGCGTATTGATCCTCAGGATGCACACTGAGCACAAGGATCGGTATCTTCGGCTTTATTTTTTTTAACTGTTTTAGGATATCAAGACCATCTCCGCCGGGCATTGAGATATCTAATATCACGGCGTCATAATCATCGCCTCGTACCTTATCCAGAACTTCGTAACCAGTGCTCGCCTCACCGGAGACAATCATATCCGGCGTCTCAGAAACGATCTGCTTTAATCCTCTTCTAACAACAGCATGATCATCCGCAATTAATATCTTAATCATGGACAAACTCCTTATTGACTGTTTAGCTCAGTACTGGCAACTGATAGCTTACTTTATCTCTTTTTCAAGGGTATTCTAACCTCTACCGTCGTCCCTTGCCCTGGAATGCCCTTGATGTTGACAAGACCTCCCCACGGATGAACGCGTTCTCTCATGCCGATAAGACCAAAGGATTTAGAGTCATGAATCTGCTCTTCAGTAATGCCAGTACCATTATCGATCACCCGCAGCATTAATGACTCAGCCTCCTTTAACAGATCTACGGAAACCAGTGAAGCGCCGGCATGTCGGGCAATATTGGTCAGCGTCTCTTGAAATATGCGAAAGAGGGCAGTCGATCGATCTTGATCAACCGTAAGGTCATCTGGATTTACGGCAAAGCGGCACTTAATACCAGTTCGATTTTGGAATTCTTCAGCCTGCCACTCGATCGCAGCAACTAAACCAAGATCATCCAATATGCCCGGTCTCAAAGCCGCAGAGATACGCTTAACGGTTTGTATAATGGAATCGATGAGTTCGCTCATTGAATGCATCTTCTCTACTAAGGGTGTTTGATCTCGGGGCAATTTGTTGTCGAGCCATGCTAAATCCATCTTCAGGGCTGTCAAAGACTGAGCCAATTCATCGTGGATCTCACGCGCGATGTTTGTTCTCTCCTGCTCCCGTACAGACTCTAAATATAAGCTAAGATTACGTAACTCTTCTCGTGAGCTTTGCAACTCTTCCTCTACGCGCATGCGCTCCGTTATATCGGATAAGATATGGACTGCTCCCAAGAGATGGCCATCATTATCCAGCATCGGATCAACAGTGGCATTTAACCACCGATTGCCTTTTTTGAAGACTTCGGTTTCCCGCCTACGGCTCTTCTTCAAACTCTCAAGGTGACATTCCTTTGGCGGTTTTGAGGAATAGTGCACAACTTCCCAGCAGGGCCGGTCGACGATCTCGCTGAACGGCTTGCCTATCATTTTCACCATGGAATTGTTGCACCTCTTGATCTTTCCAGTCTGATCAAGTAGCATTACAGCATCGTTGATAGCATCGAAGGTAGTACGCCATTCCGTCGCAGCGGTTTCCAACAAATCATGTATACGTTTCCGCTCAGTGATGTCAGCAATCATGACGATAGTGGCGCCATCTTCCAAAGCAGTTGGCCTGAACTCGATTTCTTTAATAGTACCATCTTTGCAGGTAATCTTGAATGTCCGAAAAAAAGTCCTGTGATACGTCTCGTAAAATATCTTGTCATCCATGCTCACAGCGATATCCCTCGTTAAAATATCGGTTACGGTATCTCGGTACTTTTTATCGGGATACGCCAGACGAAACCAATCCTTTAAGGTTGGAATATCTTCATGAGAATATCCGGTGATGGTAGTGAATTCAATATTTATGAGTATAGTTTTCCCCTCATTATCCAAAAAAACAACACCATAGGGAGCTTTTTGCAATATTAAAAAAAAGGTATCGCGCTCACGTTGTAATAGCTCCTCAGCACGCTTGCGCTTGGTGATGTCCTCAGATATGATAATGGCTCCCTCGGAAAAGGGAGATATAGTTATTGATAAGTACCTATCACTATATTTCCTATCAGGAAATTCTTTTGCCTTCCCAGACTTGATGCACTTCATCAGCTCGCCATGCATATCAATCTCATGCCTGCCGGCGTAATCCTTGTACATCGTATCGCCGATCACAGGCAATCTGTCGTTAGATTTCGCTTTTGCTAGGTTAAATCCGGTCACCCTGCCTTCGATATCAACGACAATGGTCTCCACTGGATTGTATTGGAACAACGCAAAATTAAATGCCTCCCGTTCCCGCAGCGCATCCTCAGATTGTTTAAGTTCGGTGATGTCCTTTGAGATGACTGTTATAGCACTTGGTTTATCACTTTTTGAAGCTTTAACGGGACTTAATGTTCGAATAAAATATCTATTATCGCGTTGACTTTTATATTCATAAGATAGCGATTCCCCTGTTTTTAATACCTTTTTTACCTTCCGTGCAAAGTCTTTTGTTTCTTCTGGTGAATGAAAGGCGCTATAGGCCTTCCCGACGACTTGACTGCTCGGAACGCCGATCCTTGAAAGATGTCTTTTGTTCATAAAAAGGTAGGTGCATTCTTCATCCACTAAATAAATGGAGTTTTCGCTGGACTCAACTAAGGAGCGGTATTTCTCCTCGCTCTCCCGTAGCGCCTCCTCCATACGCTTGCGTTCGGTTATATCTTCTGCAATTTCTATGAAGACGGTCGCCCCCCCATCCTGCGAGATCACTGGAAAGGTTTGAAGCCTCACCTGAAAACGGCTCTGGTCATCCCGTACCCCCTCTGTCTCAACCTCGGCAGATTTACCGGTTGTCATGGTCCGAACCCCAGGACAATGGGGGCATACGGCCTCTCGTTTCTCTAACTCCCGGAAACATTTCTTCCCGATAAACTCACTCACAGGCTTGTTAAATTTTTCCCCCATGGAAGCGTTTACCATAAGTATATTGTGCTCGGCATCAATAAGGTTAATCCCAAGGTTGATGTTATCTATCAAAGTGCGATAGTGCTCCTCGCTTTTGCGCAATGCCTCTTCAATCCTCTTGCGCTCGCTGATGTTACGAATGATCATGCTGGTTCGCTGTTGGCCCTGTTTATCGGTGAAGACTGTCGAGGTTATGTCCGCTAGAAATCTGGTGCCGTCTGCCCGAATCATCGTGATCTCAGCACGTACTTTTCCTGTGCGGGTACGTTCTTCTAGTGCCGCATGCAAACGCATGTCTGTTACATCCACCAAACCATTGCGACCGATCTGCTTGATCTCTTCCGCCGTTCTGCCAAACATCTGACAAGCCGCCGGATTGACATCAAAAATAGAACCATCTGGTGCGGTCAATAAAATAGCATCTTGCGAGTTTTCAAACAGGGAGTGATAGCGTTCCTCGCTCTCACGTAGCGCCTCCTCTATCCGCTTGCGGTCGGTGATATCCCTTATGACTGCAAGAACGGCATGTTCACCCTGATATTCCAGAGGGGCCGCGGCCACCTCCGTATCAATAACCGTTCCGTCAGCCCGAAGCATCTTCTCCTCAATTAAAGGAGCAACTTCTCCTCGTTTGGTCTGTTTATCTAACCGCTCCTTTACGATCTTCCGGTAGTCGGGGTGGATGTAATCCATGATCGGCCTACCGATCAACTCATCAGGGCCGGAGACACCAAACATCCTGGCAAGGCTTTGATTTACAAATACATGGCGGCCCTTGGAAGCAATGGCAATCCCATCCGGAGAAATCTCAACAACGGTACGGTACTTTTCCTCGCTTTTCCGCAGGGCGTCTTCCGCCTGTTTGCGCTTGGTCTCTGCCGTTTCCAGCTCGGCAATCCGCTGGCGCAATTGTATGATTTCGGTTGTCAATTGCTCTTTGGACTTATCGCTGTCTTGCATCGTAAATACCTCCTCAACGAGGCAACTTAACGCGCCTTAATTCCTTGAGTTATCGGCTCGATGGAT
>CAYGYC010000401.1:0-4287 GCA_964353755.1 uncultured archaeon
CATGAAAGGCGATCATTACGGGGAATTTTAGCGGGAAAATTTGATAGTGATGAGTTTGAAAAGAATTTAAGAGAATTACGCAGTCGAGCGAGTATTTAACATTAACTTATAAATTAGAATGAATAAATTAATACATGGATGATTAAGTTGGGAAATTCTGATTTGGATATTAATTTATTAATAGAAAAAGCCAATGAGATTCGGAAAGCAACAAAAGATATGCAACAGTATACAGCTGTTAATTTAGAAACATTTTTGAAAGACACTAAATTGATTGATGCGACTAAATACAAATTCTTGATCGCTATCGAAGGCTGTATTTCGATTTGTAATCATATCGCTTCTAGGATTGGAAAAAAAGTTCCTGAAAGTTATTCTGATTGTTTTAACATTATTGCCGAAGCTGGAGTAATTTCAAAGAAAATGGCAGAAAATTTAATGAAAATGGTAAAATTTAGGAATTTATTAATGCATAGATATTGGGTGATAGATGATAGAAAGGTATATCAATATTCCAAAGATAATTTAAATGATATAGAAAAATTTCTTGATACAACAGGAAAATATCTGAAAGAGCAGAAGAAGTATGAATAAACTTTTTAAATTAAGCAAAAATCAGAGGGAAGAAATCGAAGAAAAATTAAAAATTCTACTTCAATCTAAAAAGGAGATTATTTTTACCTATATTCATGGGAGTTTTTTACTTGACTTACCATTTCATGATATTGATCTCGCAATTTTTGTAAATGAAAATGCGGTTAATGAGTTAAATTGTTTGGATTATGAGATACAATTATCCATTGAATTAGAATTAGTTGTCAAAATACCAATTGATGTCAAAATAATCAATTTCGCCCCATTACCTTTTAAATATAATATCACCAAGGGAAACCTGTTATTCTGTAAAGATAATAAATTGCGGTTAAAATTTATTGAAACAACGTGGATGGAGTATTTGGATTTTCAACCGTATTACCTTCAGACGTTTAAATATTTATTTAATATTAAATGACTATTGTTCTCGATCTTGTGATAAAAATACTTTATGGCTTTTTTAACACATACGCATATTTAATGTGGGAATATTCATTGCCATAATTGTCGAGTAATGTCAATTTCACTTCATGTGGGCCCAGATGATTGAAGAGTTGCGGGACGATGGGGGCATGCACTTCCTTTCCGCCGATCAGCCATTTCAGATCGACGATGATGCGATCGGTGGCGGTATAGGAGGTCACATAGATGAGGGCAGTGGTCCCTTTAGGCATAGGATTAGGGGTAATATTAAAATTAAAAAAAACAGGACCGCGCTTGCTCGGATCTGGTTTGAGGGGGAGTGTTATTCCTTTTCGATCAGCCTCTTTAATAAGAGGTGTGGGAGTGCGATGGATCTGATTTAGAATTTCGAGGTGAGCTTTAGTGGTGCGTTCCAGTTGATTGGGGAGGACTTTATCAGCCGTATCGGCAATCGTATGATAGAAGATCCCTTTTCCAATGATCATCATACTGGGAACTTTTGCTGCCACTAGGGGACCTAAATCTGAAAAGGGTCCCGCAACTGCAGAGACGTGCATCGAGGGAAAGAGCGCGTATTTAAAAGCTGCTGCCGAAATAAAATTGAATAGAACCTGATTTTCCGTGGTAAATAATCCCTTAGCCTCATCTAAGCGGGTTTCTACTATTCCGCGACTTGGGTTTTCGAGGATATAGCCTTTTGACCCAAACCCATCGAGCATACAAAAGGTGGTGATTTTATCCAACCAGGCTTGATGTTGTTTAGCGAATTCGATGACTCCAATTGAACCGACCTCATGACCTGCAAACCCCGCAAAAATCATCGTCTTTTCTCGTTCTTTTTGGGGAATTTGACTATAATAATCTGCAATCTCTAGCATCCCGGCATTTCCTCCCGCATTATCGATAGCCCCATCAAACCAACTATCGATATGGGTCGCTATCAAAATGATTTCATCGGATTTTTTCCCTGGCAAGGTCCCAAGTAAGTTGTCAGTCATAGTCGGCTTAATACTTGTCGCAAGCAGAAGATTAGCTTGGATTCGCTCTTCAGATTCGATTAGCGCTTTCAGATACTGCCCCGATTCAAACCCAATATATAACGCCGGAATATTCCCACTTTCCAAATTCGTATCTTTTAAGGTTTGATGACGGGTAGCATATTCGGCAAAAACGGTATTGGGCGGGGTATCGTGAATCGCAATAAGCCCAATCGCCCCCATTTTGCGTGCTCGTTCGTATGCACGATAAAAATCCATCGTAGGGTAGAAGGCCATCATCCTAAATGAATCAAGAACCACGATGTTTCCCTGAATATCTCGCTTTTTAAATTCTTTTTCAGTCCCCAACCCTACATAGACTAAATCTGCCTCGGTTCCCCCCTCTGCTGATGCTGTTGAATGCCATGCCGGTAAGCAATCAATTGTCACTTCTTTATTGGGTAAAGAATCACATTTAATGGTCAACTTCCACTGTGTAGGGGTATAAAGTAACATTTCAAATGGTTCCAAGCGCGTGTTTTCTAGGCCAAATTCGTTGAATTTCTTCAAAATGAAGTTAGCTGTTTTGTGGGCTTCCGCCGTCCCGGGACGCCGCCAGCCAATTTTAATGAAATCCATCATGTAATCGTATAATTGTGAACCAGAAATTTGCTCAATTGTTTTCATATGCGATTGCTATGAATTAGTTTCATTAAAAATTTTATTCATCGCACCGCTCATGTTCTATATTATTTTTCAATTTCCAGAAGGAAGGAGAATCGCTCCAGAAAAAGACAAAAGGGTGAAAATATAATTAATAAAACATGACTCAACGCAATTTGGAAATGATTAAAGAATTTGAAGGAAATATAAAGTCCATTGCCGGTGAAGCAGTAGCCATGAAGGTTATGGAAGGAGCGGATGTACTAAAGCCGAGCACAAATAAAAAGAAATTAGCCGAATGGGTGAAGAGTGCTATTGAAAGACTGGATTCTAACGTACCGGAAAAGCAACGGATAGAGATCATGGAAGCCTGCGGGCAGAACTGTGCTAAGGTCAATCAGCGAGCAGTGATGAGGTTCAAGAAGCGCCGACAAAAATATCCTACAATAGAAGCATTTTTAGAGGCAGAAGAAATACAACCCATGAGCGGCACAAAATTGAAGCGTGAAGGGAGCGCTGTCATCCAAATATATACGCCCCAATCCTTTACGCATCCTGCCCGGTGTTATTGCAGTTTAGTGAACGGATTGCCTGCCGACCAGACTATGTCCCGCACATACTGCCATTGTTCTAAAGCGTTAGTCAAACGGATGTGGGAAGAAGCGTTAGAAAAACCCGTGAAAGTGGAACTACTACAGTCTGCACTCTCTGGAGCTACCGAATGCCATTTTAAAATAACATTTTAGGATTAATAAATCGAAAAATTTTGATAATGGGATAGGTGATTTAATGAGAAGGAATGATTGTAATATCTGTGGAGAACCTGCTCCCTATGTACTAATAGATAATTAGTGGCAATGGGGTCCTAAACCAAAAAAGCATGAACTCAAAGACCTATGGAACGAAGGACGCCCATTATATTATTGTCGTCAGCATTTTCTGGAGGCATTTAAGGAATTCCTAAAACAATTCCAGGGAAAATTTATTTTTTTTAAAGAAGATAAATACTTTGGGCAATATGTTTATTTAAGTTTAGAAAGATTGCGATTCCATCCTGCAAAATACTCCGAAGAGGATATTACTAGGGTTTTTCAATTACTTGAATCAATGGGAGAACTTTGTGAAAAATGTCAAAATAACAAATCTAAAGTATTATTAATGGATTGCAAGGTGATTGAATATTCAGTCGAGCGTCCTTTAATAAAAAATGAAACTTATTTCAAATTAAATGAATCCCTTTGCGTCGAATGCTTTATACAATTTCTCGAAGCGGAGATCCAGAGGCGTAGGAAAGAATTTCAGCGATTTGATCTTAATATACCTTATAATGCGAAAGGAATTTATCTTTTTGAGCAATGATTAAGATTTATAAATTCATTAATCTTTCAAGATATTCGATTAATGCCTTTACAAATACTTAAAGTCCATTCATTTAACGCTAATTCTCCATCAGTCTCAAATGGGAATTGCTTACAAATTTGCGGTTTAATCTCGTGAATCACGCATCGGTTCTCTTTAAAAAAAACACAATAGCCGTCCTTTTCCCACCTTAGGATATATTTTAATCCCAATTCAAATCCTTCTAAGATAATTTCGAAACTCTTGGGGCGTAATATACTTTTGTCGCCCA
>CAYGYC010000402.1:0-4285 GCA_964353755.1 uncultured archaeon
TTTAGTTGATGATTTCTCACGTGGAAAGAAAAGTTATCTCGATTATTTAGGTGTTAAAACAAATTGCCTTTATGGTGATTTAAGAGATTACGCAACAGCAGAGGTTTTTACAAAAAATGCTGATATAGTATTTCACACAGCAAGTCGAATTGGTGGAGAACAGTTTCTTCATGGTTCACCACAAAATGAACTTAAATCAATGCAAGAAAATCTTTTAATAGATACTAATGTTTTTAAAGCCTGTGTTGAAAATAATGTTAAGAGAATCATTTATACTTCCAGTGTTTCAGTTTATAATATTTCGGCACAAAACAGTCCTAATGCTTATTTTAAAGAAGAATCATTAGACAAGTATCCTATAGAACCAGAAGGTGGATATGGGTGGGCGAAATATTTGGCTGAAAAACAATTATCATTAATGTCAGATATGGGCATTAAAACTGGTATAGCTCGTATCTTTAAATCATATGGTCCTTGTGATGATTTTTCAGAACAAAGTGGTCAAGTTGTATGTTCATTAATGAGAAAGGCAATCCAATACCCCAAGCAACCTTTTGTAGTTTGGGGAGATGGTTCGGTAGCTCGTAATTTAGTTTATATTGATGACCTCGTTGATGGTCTTTTTAACCTTGCTTCTTATCCTGATTCTTTAACGGTAAATTTTGGTAGTGTCGAACCAGTTAAGATTAGTAGATTAGCAGAAGAGATAATCAAAATTTCTGGCAAAGATATTCCGATAATTTATGACACAAATAAAAAAGGCAGTCCAAGGAGCAGGATACCTGATATATCTTTGGCAAAAGAAAAATTAAATTGGTATCCAAAAATATCACTAAGAGAAGGATTGCAACAAACTTGGGAATGGTTAATTAATGAGGTGGAAAAGTGAAGAGGGTGCTGATTTTTTGTTTCTCCTCACCGAGACTCTACTCTCTTCACTCCACAAACTCAAGGGAGGTTGAAGTTGACTAATTCTTTAGTTTCAGTTGTTATTACAACTTACAAAAGACCAGATAATTTAACAAGTGCTCTTAATACTGTTTTAAATCAAACTTACAAAAATCTTGAAATTATAGTTGTTGATGGTGCTAATTCTGATGAAAATGAGTTTGTTGCAAAATTATCAAAAGACGATAGAATCAAATATGTTCGTGTTGAACCAGAAGCAGTTGATATGTATAGTTTGTTTGGAATGCAACATTCCCGTAATGTTGGTTGTAAATTAGCAAAAGGCAAATATATTGCAATGCTTGATGATGATGATGTTTGGGACTCAACTAAAATTGAAAAGCAAGTTAAAGTTTTTGAAGACAACGCAAATTTTAAAGCATATGGTATTGATATAAATGAATGGGAAATTGGTTTAGTTATTTGTTATAATAAAATTGTAAGTTTTCAAAATGAAACAATAGATAAACCGAAATTAAAACCAAAGTATGAAGATTTATTAGTAAGTTTTAATTTATCTTCAACATCAACTTTTATGTTAAGAAGAGATGTTTTAGAAGAAGTTGGTTGGTGGAATGAAAAGTTAAGAGGAATGCATGAATATGATGTTGCTTTAAAAATAGCAAAGAAAGGATATCAAATTTATACAGTACCAGAAATATTGGTTACAAAATCTCGTTTTGCTGGAGCAGCAAGTTGTGACTATTTTGTTAAGATAGCTGAAGTGTTTGATTTTTGGAAATATTATGGCAACGATATATATGCTAATGTTGGAGTTAGAGGATTATTGTTTGATGCTTGTAAAACACTAGGATTATTCTTTTTCTTTTCACTTGGATATGTGTTTAAAGACAGGGCTTGGAATGCAATTTATCCAATTAAAAATTTAGTGCAGTCGAGGGATTAAAATGAAAAAAATATTTGTTATAGGAATGTGGCATTTAGGTTGTGTGACAGCAGCATGTTTAGCAAATTCAGGATATAAAAAAGTGTTTTGTTATGACTATGATAAGCAAATAAGGGACAACTTAAAAAATAAAATATTACCTATCAACGAGCCTTGGTTGAGTGAATTGTTTAATAAAGTAGACATATCTGTTGAAGATGATTTAAAAAAGATAAAAGAATGTGATTTTGTTTATATTGCATTTGACACTCCTTTAGACAATCATAATATGCCTGATTTAACTAATATTTTTCAGACAATAGGAGATATTATTCCTTACTTGGAAAAACAAATTATCATAATTTCAAGTCAATTGCCTGTTGAAACTTCTGATGACCTTTTAGAGATTCTAAGAATAAATAAAAAACAAAATGAAATTTGTTATACTCCAGAAAACCTGCGTTTAGGAAAAGCAATAGATTGTTTTATGCATCCTGATAGAATGATATTTGGCTTATCAAATCCAAAGATTCAACCAAAAATTGAAGAGTTATTTTCTTTTATTAAAACTGGAAAGAAGTTTGAGTTTACAACTCTTAAAGTAGCTGAAATGTCAAAACATGTTTTAAATGCATATCTTGCAACTATGATTTCATTTTCAGCTGACATCAGTGATTTTTGTGAAGAGAAAGGTATTAATGCCCATGAGGTTATGCGTCTTTTAAAACTTGATGAGAGAGTTAGTAATAAAGCACCATTAGAGCCAGGACTCGGATTTAGTGGTGGCACTTTAAAAAGAGACCTACAAGTTTTAAGATATATGAGTGAAGGACGTTATCTTTTATTAGATGCTGTTTATAATGTAAACGAAAACCGTTCTTGGAAGATACCACAAATGTTGTTAAAAAACTATGATTATATTAAAGTCGGTATATTAGGAGTAACTTATAAAAAAGGAACAGATACATTGAGGGATTCTCCAGCTTTGGATTTAATAACTAAAATGAAAGGAAGAGGTACTAAGTTTTCATTTTACGACCCAGTTTTTAAAGGTACTATACCTGGAACAAAAAAATGTCTTTCTGTTAAAGAGTTGGCTGACAACTCTGATGCAGTTGTGATTTTTACTGATTATGATGAGTTTAAAGAAGTTACAAAATCAAAAACAAAGTTTATAATAGACACGAAATATTTATTAAAAGATATTAACGTAAAACAAGATTATTATGTTATAGGAGATAAACAATGAAAGTATGGCATATAGAATTGATTGTAACTATAATAATAATTATTGCTATTGCTATAATGATTTTGTTTCCTGTTCATACAGGATTTTAAGGAGGAAAATAAATGAAAGTCGTTGTCATAACAGGTGGAAGTAAAGGAATAGGTAAAGCAACTGCAATTAAATTTTCAGAATTAGGATATAGAGTTATAATATGTTCTCGAACAAAACAAGATATTGATGAAATTTCAAAACAAATCGCTTGTGGCTCGTTTTTCTGTGATGTAAGATATCCTGACCACGTTAAAAAGATGTTTGATAGTATTAAAGAGCAGGAAGGCAGGATTGATGTTCTTGTAAATTGTGCAGGGATACTTGGACCAATGGGACATTTAGAAGATTGTAATATCAACGATTGGAAAGACACAATAGATACCAATCTTATCGGTACAGTAAATTGTATTCAACAAGTAATACCGATTATGAAGAAGCAAAAATCAGGACGCATTATCAATTTCTGTGGTGGAGGAATTGGAGGAGATAAGCTTCCATTGGGTTTCACCGCTTATAACACTTCTAAATTTGCAGTTGGTGGATTTACTGAATCAATATCAAAAGAACTTGCTTTCTATAATATAAAAGTTAATGCAATATCACCAGGTGCAATTGATACGGATATGGCAAGAAGCAGATGGGTTAAAGGTGTAAGTCCTGATAAAGTGGTTGACCTTATTGTATTTTTAGCAACTACTGATAAGAATATCAACGGCAGAATCATAAGTGCAAATTGGGATAAGTATAAAGAAGAAAAGTATGATGATGAATCGTTGTTTACATTACGGAGGGTTGTGCATTGAAAATAGCAATTATTTCTCCATATCATAAAATTGTTGAAAGAGGAGCAGAGCAATTCGCTGATAGAATTAAATTTTATATGGAACAGAGAGGTCATACCGTTGATATTATTAATATTCATGACGTTAATCTTCCATATGTTAAACAGTGGGAAGATTATATTGCTAATTCTCCTGTTGGAAGTTTCTTTAAAAAGTATATAGGTGTTGAACCAAGTTTATCACAGATGTCTTATGCTATGACTACTGCTTCTTCTAAATTTAAAAATTATGATATTCTTTGGAGTAATGCAGAATTCTTTTCTCCTGTATTTTGTTATAAATTCCGTGAAAAATTTGGTTTGCCTTTTATCGTATCTTCGCATTCTAATC
>CAYGYC010000403.1:0-4277 GCA_964353755.1 uncultured archaeon
CCGCCTGTATATCGGATTTTTAGACACCAAGAACAACCTTCTCTATAATCTCAATGATTCGGTACCCATCGAACACCCCACTCAAGGAGGAATGTATATCGATTCCCATAAAACCCCGCGACTCGTCGTTACTCGTAGTATAACCCCCCCGACCAGCTATTTCATCAAACAAGACTTAAATGTCACTGTGTTAGCCCGTGTTATTGGCGTTATTCCGACACAGATTGGCATTTTCAATCTCAGTACCAATATGCTCCTCGGCATTTCCAACCTTAATTTGGAAGAGGAATTAAACGATAAAGTTCTTCCTCCTCCAAAGGGTGGTTGCTGGGTCTCAATCAACGACGGTCCGAAAGAATTACCGGCGGGATATGGCAAATATATTTTCAATAGCACTTACTTCTCGCAATCGCAATTCCGTTTGATGACTGTGGGTGAGCAGCTCAAAATTAAATACAACATTGCCGCAAATTTCACTCCCGAAATTAAACGTCCTACCCTAGCAGGCGAAACACGAGTTAATGTCGGTTTCCGAGAAGAATTGACCGCAGGGCTCCAGCACTATGAGGCGGTTCAGATCGGTGCTCTCGAAGATGCAGTTCAAATACCCGATGTAATCGACCCTGAGCAGTGGACTTCCCATATTGGTGTAATAGTGTATATGGGGCGCTTATTCGACCTCTATAATGCCATTCAATCCCTGACGCTCCTCATCAAACTAGCCATTTGGGTGCATGATTTACCTGCCTTCTTCGATGGAATGATCTATTTCGTGGATGATGACCTTTCTACCAATGAGATGCTTAATTTCATGGGCTTAACTGCTGCACAAAAAACGACCTATAATAGCTTAGATTGTGTAGATCGCGCGAGTTGGCTGTTTGGGCACGTGGATGACCAGTTAATTGCCCAAGCCATTGATGCCTGCATTACAGCCGAGGCTGAAGCGAATGAATGGGATATTATTATGCTTGTGGGCGGGGTCAATGTTATCCCCATGCGGATTGTCGATAATCCCTCGTATCAAATATGGAATGATCCTATGGAAACAGACCCATCTGTCGCAACCGATTTCTATTATGGCGATCTTACCCCCGAAGCCGACCTTGATACCGATGGCTGGGTTCCCGAACTCATCGTATCCCGGCTGCCAGGTCGTAACCCTGTCGAAATGATGGACTTGTTAGATGCTGCGAATCTGACTGATCCTACCTCTGGAAACTGTGGGATCGTATCGTACTACAAAGGCGAAGACAGCATGCGGCGATTGGAACGTATTTGGGGTGCTGTAAAACCTGCTGGTACCTTTTATGAAACAGATGGCGAATTTAATGACAATAATATCCTCACACTATTTAATCCAGGTGATCCCGCTTACCATCCAAATCATGCCACCCAATATCCATATGCCCTGCTTATTTACAATGACCATGGCTGGGTTGATAGATTTTCAATTGATCAGGGTGATGTCGCTACAATTCTTCCCTATGCTGATGGACACCGTCCCTTTGTGGTGCTTCGGTGCTGCGAATCGGGCTATCTTGGAGACCCAGGCGACATTTGTGATGGGGATGAGAATGGAGTTATCAATCATTATACCGAAGCCGATTCAATCACTTTGGATCTCCTTGCAAAAGGGGTAACTGGTGTTCTTGGGTCCACACGAATTTCCTCTTCACCAGCCCCTCATCCTGAGTGGGGTAGTGCCGTCGAAACCCATACCCAGCCGGTCGGAGCACCCGCATCCGTGTCAGGCGATTATAAAATCGCCCAGGTCGCGGTGGGAGCTGCGGTACGCGACGCCTTTTCCGTGGATACGAACAATGCGCATATTTACAATCAAGTTGGGATCGATTTCAATGGCGATGGCGATTTCGATGCCAATGAGATCTACGATAACGGGGAGTTCTTCGAAGACCCTACAAACCCTGCAGGCACTTGGGATTGGCGTTATCAAATGGGGAGTTATTGCTGGTATGCTGATGCAAATGGTCCAGGTGCAGGCGATATGATTATTTGGTATCAAACTAATGAGCCAGAAGATTGGAATGATGTCTTCCTTTCTTACTTCCTTGGGGAAGAAGGCTTCGGGATCATGCAAGGGGCCAACGTTGGCGCCGCCTTTCAAAATGCGAAGACCCGCTATTGGGCCTACATGCAAACGGGGGTTCATGCCGGGGATGCTGATGCAGAACTTCTAGATCGGACATTACTACTCGAGTATAACCTCTATGGGGTTCCTATTTATAAGCCGGATATGGTAGATCCCCCCGTAAATGCGACTTACACCGCTGATTTCACGCCAGTCGATGATTGGGGCTTCAATGTGACCTTTGAAGTGCAGAATTATACTAAAACCCAAGTCCGACCCAATACCTATCTCTTCCAAATCGAGGGCGCTGGCTTGACTGGAGGACAAAATCAACCACGATTACCATTGATTTTAGAGAATATCACCATTCCTGCGGGATTTTCGGTTAATGAAATTCAGGTAGTATCCAGTATCTCTACAAAGCTCCCTGGAACCTACAATATTGTCCTTTCAGAGCCCCGCGATCCCATTGTTGGCCTTCGTAATGATTCCGATCTCGTTTTTCCACCCCGCCCCTCCCTCTCCGGGACCTATCCTGGAAAGCTCTACGATTATACAGAAGTCAAACAAAAGGATGGTAGCACCGTTGTGTATATCGCCTATTTCCCGTTTCAATGGAATTCGAGTAGTAAAGAAGTGACCTATTATTCGAATATCACCCTGCATATAGATATCGCCGATACGTTCCAGGATTCTGTTTCGCTGGCGATTACGAAGAGCGCCTCCACAAAAACGATAGGAAGTGCATCGAATTTCCACCTGAGCCTCTTCATTGTCAACAATGGCCCGAATCCCGTCTATAACATTACATTAGAGGAATTCATTGAGGGTAATCTCCGAGATACTGCTACCATTTCCCTGCTTAGTTCGGGACTCAATGCCTCCGCCGTCGCGGGATTCCTTGTAAGTGGTCCGACCAAATATTTCTCCGGCTGGGTTACCACCACTACGGTTGTTACCTTCCAAGACAGTGCTGGCACGGTTTATACTATGAGTGTTACGGAATCGGTCTATCTTGAAACCTGGATTGGCATCATCATCTTAATTCTATGTTTAGTCGTTGCTCTTGCGATTACTATTGCTATCCTAAAAGCTCGAAGATAGCCCTTATATTCTACTTTCCTCTTTTTTTTATTCATCGCAACACTTAAGCGCTAGCTAAATAATCGGTACTAAAAAAATTCTTAGTGGTCATGAACCTTGTCAGAAATTAAAAAAGTGAAGCCTACGAAGGATTTTCCCGCAATGTCCGCATTTTATAATGATCCTTTTTTTCGGATAAATTAAGAAATTTGGATTTAAGTAGAGGTTTTACCCCTTCGGCGTCCATACCTCTACCGCTTTCGGCGGCCAAATGGCAGAAGGTCCGAAGACTTTTTTCGCTAATTCGGGCAATCGCGCCTCTGCTCTCCGTTTCACTGCCTCGAGGCGTTCCGTAAAGCGCTCTTTTTCTATTCCCCCCTCGGCATAAAGCCGTAGCGGACGAGGATTTCTCGGATGAGATCCGCTTCTCGCTCCGGGGACGTGTCCGTATCCCCCAGCACCCCATCCGCTAGTAGTTTCTTCCAATTGGGGTAGTTCTCGGGGCGTCTCTTCCGTTAGGGGGGTGGGTTCGGGCGTTCTCGCCTTCTGTAAGAAATCGGTAAGTTTTCCTTTCATAGCCCTTTGTTCACAAAATCCTATTTAAAGATCCCCCTTGGGTTTGCGCAAAAATAGGCATTCTCTATTTAAAGCTAGGTCACTTAATAATCTTAATAGATACCTTCTCTCAAACTCGCCCATTTAAGCCGAATAGACCATAAAGAAGCAGAAATCATATTTACCAAGCTATTAACATTGAAAAAGATGACTGGATTTCTTATGAGGGCTACAAACCCTAGCCGACCGATTCTTTCCTATCAAAAAAAACGGTCCTGCTGAATTTTTTTTTTATAGCCCTCTTGGACCTTTACTTTTACTTTTATTTTGTGAAAACGGTCTATATTCAAAGAGGGCGGGATTCTTGTAGAGCACATATTTTAAGGGATTGCCTCGCGCCTTATGTTTTATAATCTTATAGGGGTTTAAAAGCATTTTTCACCAAAAAAGTGTGACTGTCGACCTAAAAACGTGAATATACTTGATCATGGTTTTATCACCCGCTCCCGGTTTTTGATTAATCTATCAATGTATTCCCTCTGGAATT
>CAYGYC010000404.1:0-4257 GCA_964353755.1 uncultured archaeon
GTACGAAATAATTTATATCCATAAATGTTCTTCCCTTCTCATATACACGCACTTCCGTTGATGTGTGAGAACAAAATCGGTAAATACTGCCCTATACCAAAGTAATGGGGCAAGACTTAATTAAAATAGCTAAAAATTAAAGCATGGTGAAATAATAATGACCCAAATATATCTAATTGGAGGTAAATTATAAATGTCTCCGACGGCTTTAGTAACAGGTGCCGCTGGGCATACAGGTACCTTCATGGTTCGCTATTTACAGGAGAAAGGGTATAATATTATTGCTACTGATCTTGCGAAAAGTGCCCGTGATGATCTCTTTCAAGGTGGGAAATGGACTGCCGATGATAATATGATGGCTGATTTGTGTGCTAAAGGGGAAGTCACCTATATCCAAGCCGATCTCACGGATAAAAAGTCGCTAGAACCGCTCTTTGAGCATGACATCGATGTCGTATTCAGTATTGCCAGCCTCTACGATTATTTCGCCCTCCTCGAAATTTTGAGGAAGATTAATGTAGAGGGCGTTCGGAATTTAGCCGAATTGGTGCTAGAAAAATCGAATTGTAAGCATTTCATTCACTGGTCCACTTGTGGGGTCTACGGCGAGCCGAAGTATAAAAAGGACGAGAAGGGTTATCCACTTCCTGCCGATGAAACGGCATCTTATAACCCGCCTAACTTTTATTCTATTTCCAAAATGGAACAAGAAAAGATGCTATTCGGATTAAGAGACCAAGGTCTTCCACTCACAATCATCCGTCCTGCACCTATTTACGGACCCTGGCAAACCTATGGCGCTTGGCACATTTTCAACTTAGTTCATAAAATCGGCACCTGCGTGGTTCCAAGTATTTACCCGCGGAAACACCGTCTGCGTTATCCCTGCGTGCATGTTGAGGATCTAGTACGTGCCGCCGTTTTTCTGTATGAATACGAACCGAAATCAAAAATAATAGGGCAAGCCTATAATGCGGTGTGCGATGAAGGGTTCCAGGATGAGCTGATCGAATTTATCTGTGATATTTTAGGAGTTAAATATTCTCGCATTCCTATCTGGTGGCCAATGTATAGTATCGTGGCTAAAATGGGATATACCTTCTCCAAATTTCAGGAAGGCCGAGCCCGTAAAAAGAAAGTGCGCCCACGGTTTGAATCAGCGATGACAGGGTATATTACCCATCAATATTACTTCAGTAATCAAAAACTGAAAGATCTCGGGTTTAAATTCATATACGAAGGCTGGAAAAAAGGGCACTTACAAACTATAAATTGGTATAAGGAACACGGCTGGTTGGAGGATGATATAGCATGATTGGATTTCTGTTTTCTATAATACTGCTGGTGATTCTGGCATTTTTTATGTCTTGGGCTTATAAACGGAAACTCCGGCAAATCAATAGAGATGCCTCGGTTTTATTCGGGTTTCTCTTTATGGCACTATTTTGGATCTTTGGAATTCTCTGTTACCTCAATATAATTAATTTTGGGGCTTATGGAACTGGAGAACAGATGATGTGGAATTTTCCCTTTAATTTTGGCATTGATCCCAGTATAGCTAATTTGGATTGGTACGCTGCTTTCCTATTTCTCTCGTATCCGCTCTGGTATCTTTGGGGCTTAGAACGCGGCTATCAGATCTTCGGGCGAAGGCGTTACCAAGAAGGTGCTTTATTCCTCTTCCGCTTGAATAAACCTGGGCAAGGCATTCCAAAAGAGAAAAAAATGGAATAAATCATTTACTACCATTTTTTTTATTTCGTTTATTAATTCTGAGGTAATCCCTCTCCATTTTTTTATTTGTATTCATCAGCGGTGATCTAATTTTAATGCAAGCTTATTCCAATAGATTAAAAACCGTTTGATTCCACTTAATTTTTAAGCCCTAGAAGTTTGAGATGAATGGTCCGTGGAAAGTATTAAATTCATTCGGTATTGTCAGAATCTCCAACGGATGACCATGTTCAATTTTAGGAAGTTAGAGAGCTTAAGGAGAGAAGATCTTTTAGGCGATGTCCTAGAAATTTCAAGAACTATCGAAGTCTCGCCTGTTATGGTTGTGCGGCAATTATTAAAACTAGAGGGCTTGCCTAAGAAGGCGGTGAAAGAAACAATTGAAGGCACCATTCCGCCCCCTGATTATTTAAAGGAACCACTGGAAATCGCGCTCCAAAATGACCCTGTCTTCTCACCCAAAGGCATTAGGCGTTCAAAAGAGCGTGGGAAGATGGGCGAAATGCTCATTGCGGAATGGCTCGATTCCCTTGGAATTGAGTATCACCGTGATTTAGGGCAGGGCGGACCAGACCTGCATTTAACAAGGACTCTTAAAATTGAGATATGCGGAACCATGAAAGAATTTAACTGGATCGAGTCCAAGGCGAGTTTCGGTGATATGTTTGAAATGAAGCGCGATCGACCGCAGTTCCGCAAATATGCGATTTTCGGCAATGGGCTCATCTTCTTCTGGTTCGGCGCGAATTATACGATCGACTATGATGTCTTCACCTGGGAGGACTTAGTGAATCGGGTCGACCCCACATTGAAACGGTGGATTCAGCAATATATTTCCTATATACCTCCCGAGTTCAAGCATTTAATTACTTAGCAGCCGAAATTCTACACCTAGAGACCCCCGTTTTCCTTTTTTTTCAAACCCTTTTTTGGTAATGCAGCGGATATAGGACCCCGTTTTATTTCGGACCGCTGAAAAAAAGAAAAAAATAGTTCCTTTTATTGAAAGGCAATCTTGATTTTTTCATCTAGACTTTTATATTGGGCTAAATACTTTCTGCGTTCGTTCTTCAATTTTTCCACTAATTCTTCAATTTCTTTGGCAGAATAATAGGTGGCTGGATTGTATTTGTTCATATCCACGCCCTCGACTTTTTTCGGGACGATCGTGCCGAAGTAGGGCTCCGACTCCCATTCGATTGAATCGCGTGAGATACCCCGAATGATTGATGCCATCTCTTTAATAGGGATCCGACTAACTTTGCGTTTTAAGCTTTTAGTTCCATCAGGGGCAGTCTCCATAATTTCCCCAATGCCCCCCGTATTGAGCTGAAAGCACTTAACTTTATCTTTATTCTTCTTAAGAAAGTCGTAAAATCGGTTGCCCTCGAAAGCTTCATCTCCAACTATGAACGGGTTAGTTCCCACGACGCGAACACTCTCACCTGCTTTTTTCGGATTCGATCCTGAGGTTTCGATGGATTCCCCGAGCATAAACGCCGCAGCCGCTTGTTCAATAGTGAGTTTCGAGGCAATAGGGACCACCGTGTTCCGGCGGGTTATTATGAAAATCAGCATCCCATCTACTTCTGAAAGCGGGGGCAGGTTTAACCCCTCACTGGAATATTTTCCAAAATCTTTCTTTTGCATGATGCCGCGCCCATTGCCCGTTAAAGTATCGTCCTCAAAGAAAACATCTCCCTTATAATCCACTAATACATTCTCAAACACCGCATCGGGTTTCGTAATGGCGTCAAAAATTAACGGCTGAATCTGGGGCGAGAGTCCCTCGGTTTTTAAATAAAAGCCCTTTTCGGTGCCGAGGGCAGATCCGTCTGATGGGCGCAAAGCCACGAAGTCATCCTGCACAATTTCGATCCCTTCACCTTGCGATTCATCTAAATCATGGCTATGACAGGAATGCGTAGTTTTTCCGGTTGCCGTGAGCCCGAAAATGAGGGCGGAATACCGCTTGATCTTACCATCATGCATATCTTTTGCATTAATCAATTTTGCACCGGCATGTAAGCCCAACATTCCATGTTCTTTTGCCTGCCACATCGCCATTCGGAGGAAGCCTTTCTTCGCTTCGCCATAGTAATCCGATCCGAGGACAAAAGTGACTCCCACTTCCGGAAAGACGACGATTTGGCGGTTGTGTTCCTGCCATTCCGGGATATAGACGATAAAAACCTCCGGATCGGTGCTTGGTTCTTTCTTCGGCGGAAAGAGGGTTAGATTTATCATGTGCACGAGCCTCGCCATTTCCTTGCGATGCACGGAGACACTGAGCGTGCAGCGGGGCATAAAAGCGGGATTCTGTCCCATGACCCGGGACGTCCGGATGAAAGGAGCTCTTTTGATGTATTCAAGTACCTCTTTGACCGTCCTGGGAAGATTCTTGACAATCTCGCGCTGGCGCTCATTCAGTTTTGGGAGGGCGATGCGTGGAGATCCAATATAGACTGTTAACTCGGCGCTTCGATTTTTCACAGTAGAGACATAATTATAATTCCCGAATTT
>CAYGYC010000405.1:0-4256 GCA_964353755.1 uncultured archaeon
TTATGAAAAGCCTATCATTAAAAGAACTATTCCTGAATTTCATACCGTATATTATGAATTTTACTATTCCCAAGCAAAGTAAAAAGAAAGAAGCGAATATCGCGGAAAAAAAGAAAAAAAGTGATTATTCTAACTTGATTTCCAAAGAGATTATCGAAAATATAATGCTCGATTTTATGGGAAACCTAAATGATAAGGATAAGATCTGGACGTTGATTTTAGACGATGACCTGGATAATGGAACTCCCCTTCTAGGATTTGAAAGTGAAATTCGCGATCACTTTCCTAATCATCTTACGGGATTAAATAAAACTGAACTCAAGATTGCCTTGGAGAAGGAATTACCTTTTAAAATAGTGAAACTCAAGATATTACTAAATCAGAACTATATCATTAAGTTAAGATCTGAAATATCCGGTGTTGAACTTCCTGAGCAGTTAAAGAAAATCGAATCCTTTTTGCTAGAAGGTATAGAAATTGTTCCTGAACCAATTTTTATTAAAAATTTGAAAAATAAAGGATTATTATCAACGCTCTATCACTCTGCCTTAAAAAGACCGAAAAAAAGAATCAATTAAACCAAAATCACTTAAAGTCTTCTTAAAGAATTTTTCTATTTTATATTCTTTTTTCAATTGGATTGATGGGGCTACTCGGAATCGAACCGAGAAAAGCTAATCTGGAGTCAGCCAGTTTACCATTAACTTATAGCCCCAAGAAAGCGGGTGTGAAGGGATTCGAACCCTAGGAGCAAAGCTCAGCGGATGTTTGTCTTATTTCTAACTCAAATCGAGGGCGTGCTATCGTTCCAATCTCGGAACGTTAGCAATCCGCCGCCGTAAGACCGGGCATGGCTACCCCAGCATGAATTGAAATAGTAGAGCGGGAGGGATTTGAACCCTCGCTGTGTCCTATCAATCGGATATCTCCCGAACTTGAATTTTGCCCTTAGTTTCGTCCCTAATTGTCTAAACTTAAGTCCGACGCCTTCAACCGGGCTTGGCTACCGCTCCGCATTTTTATGAGACGAAATTGGAGGGGCAGGCAGGAGTTAGACCCGCGACATCTGGTTTACTGTGCCAAAATACATATGTTTGGCGTAAAGAGATCTTACCTCACTACAAGACCAGCGTTCTCTCCCTGAACTACTGCCCCTACATAAAGAGGATAGAGGGAGTTGCACCCCCATCGACGGATCTGCAGTCCGCCGCCTAGCTGCTCGGCCATATCCTCACTAAAGCAGAATCGCAATTACATAAGCCAAGGTTGGTTATTTTCAAATTAAAAAGAGCGAAACCAATTCTACTTTAGTGACAACACAAAGAGTCTAAGCTAGAGGTGCACCCTGAGCTCGACAGGCTCCAACTGAGGACTATTATTACGTGAACACTCACCAATTAAACCAACTCTCTAGCTTATGTGGTATTATCAAAAAAGCACATTTCTATTTAAACCTCTCGGAGAATAACGGATGCTACTTTCTTTAAAAGCAAATTATTTCATTATGGAACTTCAACAAATAAATTTTGAGCATTTTTTCAAGATTACCTCTCCTCTTTTAATATATTCCCAGCTTCCAACCCTTTTCGTGTAAGTTGTATAGTTAATCCCCCTTTTGTAGGATGCAATCCAATAAAATCATTAGATTTCAACGATTTTAATGCCTTTTTAATCATTTTTCCATCTATATTTCTAATTCTTTTAATAACGGCTTCTTGAGGGACATGAGAGGATAAACTAAACTTATTTGCTATACAACAAACCAATAAGACAAACTGTTCAAATTCCGTTAAATCATTTAAATTTTTCAATTTTTTTCCACCATACAATATATTCCGTACGGCAGTATTTTAATTTTCATTACGGAATATTCCGTATGGTAAAAAAAGATTTTTATACGACCTTTATATATTATTTATTTAGAATTGAAAGATACAAAATATTTTATCGAGAAAAAATCTTATGAAAGAAGTAAAATTGGAAAGTGCAAATGAGGCTAGACAGCAAAATTTAGTTGATAATGCGTATTTCTTATATAACTTTATTTCTAAAAATCCAGGCTTAAGTATCTATGAGTTAGCAAGAAAATTAAAATGGTCTACTGGAAAAATATACCATTATATCCAGAAATTGTTAAAAGACAGCTTGATCAAGAATTCCACAGATATAGTTAATGGGCGCGTAAAGAAATCATTTTATTCTAAAACTTTGAAGGAGTTTATCAAGGAAAACTTAGAACCATCAGAGCCATAAAAAATTCAGTTAGTATTGCATATGGTATTGTTGAGAGCAGCACAAAAACTATGGTTTGAATATCCGATTTTGTATAGTTATTTTAAACGTCGCTTTTTAAAAGAATAATTTTGCGCGTAATTAAATGTCCCTCCATTTGTTTGATTTGTATAGATACAAACTGAATTTTTTTATGTTTTCTAGATTTTGTATGGGAAAGCATGAAAAGTAGTAAGCGCGCGTTTTAAGCTCATGAACAATTTAAAAGCCCTTCTAGTAGAAGAAAATGTCCAACCGGAGAACGAAGTGCAATGTCCGGAGTGTGGATCGACCAACATCATCCATGATTATGAGAGAGCGGAACTGGTATGTAGTGCCTGTGGTTTAGTGCTGATGGATGCGATTATTGATACGAATCAAACGGGGCGGCGGGCCTATACGTCCGAAGAGAAAGATTCCCGAGACCATATGGGGCCTCCTGCTTCTCTAATGCATCCGGGACTATCTACAAGAATTGATAATCATCGTATTAATAGACGATTCCAACGCATTAGACAATGGCATACCCGACTAGATTGGCCCCGGCGAAATATTTTAATAGCTACAAATGAAATCCGGCGATTAGGGGCGCTCTTAGGGATTCCAACCCAAGTTGAGGAAAATGCAGCTCTTTTATATCGCAAGACCTTTAAGTTGGGGCTCTTGCGCGGGCGCTCAATATATTCCTTTGTATCCGCTTCGGTTTATGTTTCTTGCCGGCAACTCAATTTGCCAAGAACGCTAGATGAAATCTGCAAAATCTCCACAAATAACGCCAAAACCATTCGGCACAGCATTCATATCCTCATCCGTGAATTAAATCTCAAAGTCCTAGCCTTAAATCCCATGGAACTCATTTCAAGTTTTGCCAATAAATTAAAACTTTCCAGCGATACCGAACGCCTGGCTCTAGAAATCATTCAGCGGGCCAAAGAGATTGTTCTGGGGAAGGACCCGAAAGGCGTAGCAGCCGCCGCTATTTATGTAGCTTGCATTGAAACCGGGGAAAAACGATCGCAAACTGCCATTTCCAGCGCCACCGGCATCACCGAAGTCACCCTCCGCAATCGGTTCAAAGAGTTAAAACCTTTTTTTTAAAACCTTTTTTATGCTTGCCAAATTTTACTAATTTTTAGTAATAGGTAAAATAAAACGATTTGGCATTGGTCTCTGCTGGGCTAGGCATTCCTATGTTTTTTGCACAAACTTTACCCATGCCTAAACGAATTTGTTTTAGAAGTGATAGAAAGAAAAGATCAAAACTGTAATATTGAAATTTATCGGACCGCGGTACCCTTTTTTAACCCTGTCCATTGATTTTAATTCGGGAGAATCAAGAGAAGTAGTGGAGGAACCCTAATTAGAAGAACCAAAGCCTCTTAGACGTCTCCTTATTCCGTTCCTCGGTGATTAACTTAAATAATCAAAGTCAATTCAAGTTTTGTCGCAATTTTCGACTGTTCGACATTCTTGCCCATTTACAGAACTTACATTCCAATGCCAAATCTAATTATATATACCAAACCGGGCTTTTAATAGTTTTCGGCATTTTTTAGGTAAGTCAAATCCCCATAAATTATTTTAAGTGTGAGAGAAAGATTTTAGTAAAGGCAGCGTAGCTAGAGTGATCCTTGCAAGTGAGGAGATGTTGGCCAGAGATCACACCTTTGGATTCAACGAGGGCATGAGCGGATTCCAGAATTGAGAAAGTTCTGTGAATGCGGAGCTGGTAACCATTCTTTTTACGATTTATATATAAATATAGTATATATCCGTTCCCTCTAATTCATTTTTTCATAAGATTAGACCTCAGTAATTATCAAAATTTATTTCAGGAAAAATTTTTATATCTAGGCTTTATAATTTATGTGGTGAAGATGCATGATCGAAACAGGATATGAAAAAATTCTAGGGATACCGAGTATTCAATCGATGCTAGAATTTTTAAGCGTGTATAATGCACTTTCTGTAAAAGATCTTAAACT
>CAYGYC010000406.1:0-4254 GCA_964353755.1 uncultured archaeon
ACTCCCGATGAAATATTCTATTTTCGATGCGTCCACGAACGGTACTTTGAGCCAGAAGGTTCTTAAGAAATTCTTCCACTTCATTTTCGGCAATTTTTGTTTCTTGGGCAATCCGTGCTACGGGTAATTCTGTGGATGAAAGAATGAGCTGGGCAACTTCTTCATTCAATTTTTCTTCGGTGACAAATTCTTCTTGATCAATAGTAAATCTTCCTAGACCTTCTAATCCGAAATCCATTAAAAATCTTCGGATTTGACCTATAGGAAGTCCTACTTCTATTTCTAATCGCTCTAAGCGAATTCGCCCCTCGTCTTTCAATATATCCTGTAACTTCTTAATCACCTTATCTTTTGTTAAAGCTTGGTCTGAAGGAATTTTAGGGAGGAGAAAAAGCAATTTAGACCCAATTTTGAAGTATTCTTCTATTAATTGTGGCGCTCGTTTTTTAAAAGTGGAAATATCTCCGGTCCAATTTTCTAAAATTGACCGAAATTCATCTTCAAATTTAATGGTGAAATATTTAATGCTAGAGAGTAAGGTTCTGTCGGGGCTCTTATTGCAGACAAAAGCAGAGCGGATTAATTCGCCTTCACTTAATGCTACCATAAATCCTTGGTACTGAATAGCTTCTAATCCCGTTTCCTGAGAACTCACTTCCGTACCAAAGGAGGAGATGGCCTGTAAAAATCCACTCACCAGATCAGGATCAAAACTCAGAGCTGAACAGGTATATGAAAATAAGCAGGTTCCAGATAATTTATGAATAATTAAAATATGTTGTAAATTCTCTGCAGCCTCAATCTTTTTTAATACCCACATGGGTAATTTTGCTTTTGTTGAAACGAGGGTTACAATTTCAGCGCGTTTGAAAAACCCATCGGAGAGTGCACCGGATAATTTTCCTTCTTCGATCACTAATTGAAGTAGCATTTCGACGTATTTGATGGGAAGGAACGTCCGTGACACAAGTTCTTTGATAGAAATTTTCTCATAGAGTTTTAGAATACCTAATAATTCAGATTTTAAATGATCCAATGTTGCAAATCCTCGATCTTGAGTATACCACCCGTCAATTTGCCCGTTATCGATGAACTGCTTTATCTGTTCCCGTAATAAGTTCGGATGGATTCCTAATGTTTTAGAGGTGCGATCTACGTAAATTTTCCCTTTTTCGTGAAGAATTTCGAGGAGTTTTGTTTGAATTCCTTCCCCAAAAATAATATTATTTGAATCTGGACTATAAAACGCTTTCACTAATCCTTTTTTGATAGTTTCTGAAATGAGACGTTTTGTTTCCTTATCGTCCGCCCTGTACTTGCGTGAAATATCTGCCACTAAAACCGTTCCCTGGTTTTTGATCAATTGAGCTAAATCGTTGTAAATAAGCTCCTCGGCAATAAATGTATGAGAATCGAGAAACTTTCCAATAATTGAATGATTTTTCGTGACCTGGAGGAGAATTAATCTAACTTGACGCTCTTCTAACTGCATTTCATTCGCTAGAGCCTGAAGATTTACTTGTTCATGCATTATTTTTTCAATGAGAAATTTTTCATAATCTTTTCGCAAACTAACATAGACTTTTTTAATGGGATCGATTATATTTTTGAGCAATCCTTTCTGTTGCAAGGATTTTAATATGTCAGGGACATTCTCCGGATTGAGATTGAAATTAGTGGCAATATCATTAAAAGTAAAAACATCTCCTCCATCTAATAAATCAACGAAACACCCCGGACAAAATAAATATTGATCTTTGGTTTTTACTTGTTTTAACTTGGTATCACACGGTTTAATTTCCTTTTTGCCCAGTAGATTTTTTTTAAATCCGTCTTCGATCAATTCCTTTTCATTTGGTGTTGCAGTTAAGGGCGTTCGGAATAGACTATTCCAATCACAACTCACGCAATCGTAGTAAAATTGACTTTTATCCGATACTTTTATTTGTAACGAAGCTTTACATTCAGGACATCTGGACTTATCTATCGCTTTGCATTTGAAATCAAAATTATTCATTTCCACTAAATCTAATTTTGTGTATTCTGCTTTACAATGGGGGCATTGGAAAGCTTCATTGCTTGCTGTGTGCTCCCAACAATAGGACCTATTACATTTGGTACAAATATAAAAAATATTGGGGCTCCCACATGATGAACACATTTTTTGTGACATACCTTTTAACTCCAAATTAAATTTCAGTTCATCCAGAGAACTTATAGTATGAATTCAACACTTTTTACCACTAAATCTTTTAGGATAATTTTTTAAAATTATATTAATAGCACTAAACATTTATTGTTTTTTCCATATTTATTTAATTTCAAAGATATTAAAAATTGGTTTCATACTTATTACATTCATTTTTTGGGGACTAAGGCGACCGCACGAACCCATCCAGCAGAAGCCCCCTGAATACGGATGGGAAAAGCCATAAAAATGAATCCATGATTCGGTAATTTATCTAGGTTCGCTAATTTTTCAATATGCAAATATTCTTTAACCCGTCCTGTAAAGTGCGCCGGCCACAAACTCTCCTTCGTTCCTTCTTTTGTCTCCTTAAACATTACTGTAAAGGGGCGGTCAAAGCCATAGGCATCCGTTCCAATGATTTTGACCCCCTTGTTCAGTAAATAGAGGGTCGCTTCACGAGTCATACCCGGATGAACCCAGGGATAGTTGCGCGACCCCCATAGTTTATCACGCCCGGTGTGAATAAGTACGATGTCCCACGGCTGAATTTCATAATTTATTTTGGTGATCGCGTGTTCGATGTCATCTGTTGAAATGGGAGCAGTATCTTCCTTGTAAGTGAAATCGAGGACAACTCCATTTCCAATGCACCACTCTAAAGGAACTTCGTCGATTTTTTTTGCGGGTTTCCCTTCAACCGTAGGACCGAAGTGATATGGCGCATCAAGATGAGTTCCAACATGAGTAATTAAGGTTAATTCCTCAGAGGCTAAACCTATCCCATCGGGGAAGTCCTCTGCCTTTACACCAGCCGGCTCGGCCATTTTAGTTCCATCTTTATGAGAGGAATAATGAATATATGCGGGTTTAGGCTCAGATTTTGCTCTATTTTCAATAGGCACAGATAGATCCACAAGAATATATTTATCTCTTTGATACATTGAGATAGCCTCTAGGATGTCTCTTCCGTTTCCTCAAAATCTTTGAGAAGAAGATTAAATTTTTCCCGTAATGTTTTGGAATACCACTTTTGAGTACCCATTGTTAACAAATAGAGTTTCCAAACATCCTTATATTGAACTTCAATGAAATTAAAGCGCTTTTCTAGGTTTTTGAATTCAAGGATTATTTCGAAGTTTAAGGTCAAATTCTGGGTTAATTTTGGATTTGTGGTTCTCATGTAAAATACGCTATTATAAACCGTTTCTAAAAATACTTTTTCAATTTCTTCAGAAAGATAATATTCGCTAAGAATGAGGAGATTCTCATCAAATAGTATTGCTCCATCTAATTTAAGTAACGTAACCAAGGACTTGAGCAACGATTTAAACGGCTTTAAAGGAGGAATTAATTCTTGTATACTTTTTGAAAAAGCTTGGACAATTGACTTTCTGTCATAAATGGAGGTAACATAGGTCGAAAGCTCGTAACCTGATGAACTTTTAATAAATTGTTGTTTGAGGATTTCAATAAGTTCATTAGCTCGGGGATCATCTCGGAGATTGGGATCGACTTTGTGGATTAATATCACTATTTTAGGTTTTTCTAAGAAATTATTATAGACTTTAATGATTTGTTCATAATATTCAAATGCTTCTTCATACCGTGCATCATTCAGTGCATCAATTATGAAAACCAGTGAATCGGTATAATCAAAAACTTTGAGATTAGTGAGATACTCCTCCCGATATCGAATTTGACCCCCCAAATCGAAGTTTATAATGGGAACTCCTAAAATATTAATAGTAGATCGTACTAATCCCACGGTAGGCTTGATATTGTCCATTAAATTGTAGCTTTGGTTTAAAATATTAAGAATAGAGGTTTTTCCCGCTTGATCTAACCCAGCTAACACTATTTTCAGGCTTTCTTTCAATTAAATTCCCTTCATCATACCATTTCATATGTGATTTTAATACTAAGTCCGCTATTTTAATTAAATCTTTCAGTACTCAATGATATTAATTGTAAAAAGATAAGTATTTAATAATATTCTTTGAACACAAATACCGTTCCTATAAAGTTGGACAAACTTGGACACGTCCAAGCCGGCAACTTAATTC
>CAYGYC010000407.1:0-4250 GCA_964353755.1 uncultured archaeon
CCGCATAGATGTCGACCGGCACGAACAGACCGAGAACAGACTCCTGGATCAGTTCGTGAAAACGCGCCTGTCCAAGAACCAATTAATGCAGACCCTTGACCGTATTTTCAAAGAGGCTCTACAAAAAACCGGTTACCCTTATCAGCTCGATGGTCGGGAAGTTATGACCAAGGACGGCGAAATCGTTCCGTCTCAGGCTACGAAAGAGTTATTTCAGAAGAGCCAGAAGAAGGTAAAAAAGTCTGGAAGGACATGAGCAGTTTACGAGGTAGATGATATGGTATTGAAAGATAGGAAAATGCGAAACTATGAATGGAGCGGGTCGAAAGCTGTGGAATCAGGAAAACGAATAAGGATACTCTATGGCGATGACAAAGAAGAGCAAGAAGTGAAATCATTTACATTGCCAACCTTTTCGATTGGAGTTGTCAAAGCGAAGGTCGATATGAGCATGGTACTGAGAATTACAACGGATTCCGATAAGCTAACTGGAGCACAGTTGAAGAGCATAGACGACCAGAGCAATGATGAAAGCAGTCCCTACTAGGTGAAGTTATGATATTCGGATTGATGATATTCCTGCTGACACTGTTCAAGGTGTTCGAATACAATAATACAGTCAATCCGCCAAGACCATCTAAATTCGTCAATTATAACGGTATGAAAGTACAAAGAGAATGGTTGCATATCATCAATAGAAATGGCAGGAAAACAATCCAACCCCGAGGCAACGGCAAACCAATGACTTTAAGACCGTCGTTAAAATCTAAACTGATACGACAGGCAAAGACCAATCTTCCAGTAATTGTTATTTCTATCGTGCTTGGGATAGTCATAGGGCATATATGGAGTACTGCGATTATTCCGTTTATCGGCATCGGTAGCACAGCATACACTTGGGACAATGGCGGTGGAACGGGAGTCGCAAGTCTGAATACTAACTGGAGTCCTGATGGTGTGCCCGGTGCTGCAACTGGAGATACAATCACTTTCGATGGAACAAGTGTAGCGAACTGCTCTTTCGATTTGGTGCTTGCAAACGCATTGACATCAATGACAATTACAGGTTCATATACGGGTACAGTCACCCTTGCGGTTTCGCAGACAGCATCCGTTGGGACTTTGACCGTGACGGGTACTCATACAAACTACGCATTAACTAACGGAAATTACAATCTTGTGGTAACAGTAATGAGTATTAATGGTCATAAATGCTGTACATCCGGCACTGGAAATTATCAGTGTTACGGAAATGTTACAACAACATCGGGATTTCCCTATGACGGGTTTGTTGGCAATCTTCGGTTTATGGCAAATTCTACATACACTCCGAATGCGAATTGTCCGTATAATGTCACTGTCGATGTTGGGGTAACTTTGATTACTTCGGGTAATCATTGGTATAATGGAGTTTTCACGCTTAACGGTACAGCAAACATCGGAACTTATATTGCTTTACAACTTGGTAGTAACCCCGATGTTTTCGTTTATGGTGCAAGCGGTAATATCACAGGCGGTCAGTTATGGTTCTATCCAACGGGTACAGGAACAATAAATATCCCTGCTGGTGCATATCAATCAATACTATGTCAGGTGGGTGGTTCGTCTTGGGCGAGGACATGGACATTTACAGGGAATATAACATGTACAAATTTGACAATTTTTACTGGAACGGGTACAGATTACGCAATAGTCAATACAGGCAATTATTCTATAAATGCAAGTGCTTACATTAATGTGTGTGGTGGAGCAACGGGAGCACAGATAAGATTCAATGGCGGTTCCAGCACAATAACGACAGGAACATATTTTTATATTTCGTGTACTGGGAGTTATTTGAACCTGACTTCTGCGACATTCAACATCGGTGGAGATTTCTATGTTGATTCGACAAGTGCGAGTTGGGCATATGGCACTTCGACATTCAACTTTAATGGCACTGATGCTCAGTGGCTAAGAATGAATACAAACAATTCCGCTAATGTCAAATATTTTAATATTACAATTTCAAATAGTGGAACGGGAAACATAACAATAGAGAATACTATAGTTGTTCTTGGTGCATTGAATTGTTCAACTGCGACAGCAAAACTATATTGGGACAGCAGACCGACGGGTATCGTTACTGTATATGGTGGCATTACAATTGGCAATGGCTGTACATGGGCGGACGGGGCATCCTTGGTATTGCACGGTAATCAAACAATCACTGACAATAATGCAATTGCTAAAAGTTTGGGTAATGTGACAATAGATGCTGGATATACCATAACATACGCAAAGAAACTTTTAGTCGGAGTCTTGGTCAATAACGGTACATGGGCGAATGCTCCTAGTTATCCGATTTATGAAGCACCGACAGCGGTCTGGGACAGTCTGACGATTGGAGCAGGTTCGGTACTGAATACTACTGCATTCGGTGGTAGTATCAAGCCTACGATTTCATCACCCAGCATAAGCTCAGCAACAATGACCGAGAACGGCAATGTAAAAATAAGCTGTACGGTAAGTGGCAGTCCGACGAGAGGCTGGGTAGTGTTCACAGACGGCAGTGACAACGTAGTCGCAACAAAGGAACTGACATTCACCGGCACGACCGCATACGCCACTACTGATACAATGCGCATTCCGTCTGGAACATACAGCGCGGGCAGGATTGAGATTAGAATAGAAAACGATATAGGCGACTCCGCAAAGGACGAGACATTAGAGCTTACAGTAACTGCAGCGACGTTATTCAAGACATGGCAAAAGAACTGGATTAAATATGTCAGGGACCAACTCAGAGCGAACTCGACATTAACAGGAACCTCAGGGCTAATCAGAATTGAAATCGGCAGCGAGAACGTAACGGAGTTTATGAGCGATGTAGACAAGCGACCGATAGCTTATATCCTCTGGCCGGAAGATACTATAAACGGTATGGGTCATCGCGCTTTAAACCACGAAATGGAGACGGAAATCAGGCTTTTCGAAAGTCATGACGCAGCAGGATATACTGATTTTAATGTAGTAGACGCGGAGGAGAAGTTCAACGACATCCTCGGAGATTTATACGACGCGCTTTTGGCACTCAGAAAACCGGGACGGCAGGCGGGCTACTGGCACGAGTTCGAGCCTACGAAGGTAACTCCGGCAGGCTGGGCTAAATTAAAAAGCGGTCATGTTCTATTTTCAGGAATAATCAAAATCAAAGTGACAAACAAGCGAACGGAGGATGGATTATAATGGTAATGTTATTGCAGAGACAGGCAAAGGTAGCAGGATACAATGTGGAAGCGGATTGGGGAACCGACCCGGGCGGAACGAGGTTGGCAATCCTGGGCGTCGCAAAGGTAACTCTCACAATCAACCAGAACCGAGGGCCTTATCAGGGAACCGGCGCAGGTTTCGACCCTCAGGGGTACAAGTGGGGCGAGCAGGAGATAACAATCGAGACCGAGGATAAGGTTCAGGACGATAACAAAAACAACTCTTTAATTGCAATGGCGTTAGGCAGTGCGCCGGACGGAACAACTGGAATAATCACGAACTATCCTACAGCGAGTTATGGAAACATCAGGAGCGCGACATGGGAACTAGGCTTCGACTGGGACGGGACTGATATTTATTTCGTGGTCGTAGGCTGCAGGATCAAAAAGTTCGAACTTGAATACGGCGACCATGAGCTTATACGAAGAATAACCTGGGTTTGCAAATCTTATACGCATAGTGCGACTGCAACAGGCACGCTTCCAAGCCTATCAACGCTTGAATGGTTCGACCCTCAGGAAGACGGAACGTATACGTGGGCAAACCCGACCATTTCAGGCGTCATGCTTGAAAAGATGAAGGTCACTATAGAAAATATCACGAAAGAAAAAGGCGTTCTCGGCGGAGGAAGAGGCAAGGGCTATATCCAAGTTACAGGCAGGAAAGTTCTAATCGATTTCGCGCCGTGGGTAACCGGCTGGGACTTCTTTAATCTAGTCGAAGGCGCACCGAACGCAGCCGCAGGCAATTTCGACTTAACAGCAGTATTAAGCAAGAACACAACGGCAGAATACATAAGCCTTGCAATGACGAACTGCGAGATAATCAGTCCTTATAAGATCGATTTGAACGACTCTGACGATTTAGTAGGGCAGAACCTCCAGGCGCAGGTCAAAACATTAGTAGCTAGAGTAGTAACACCGTAGGTGAATTTATGGAAGAACTCGAAATCGAAGGCAAGAAATGCTCTATACCGGACAAGATAAGAACAGCGGGCA
>CAYGYC010000408.1:0-4216 GCA_964353755.1 uncultured archaeon
ATTATAAATATTAATTCGGATTTTAATCCATTTAAAATAAAAGGAGATCAAAAATGAATAATGAACTGCGGAAAGATGAAAAAGAAGTAGCATCGATCAATCCAGAATCGCTTAATGCATTTCTACAATTTTACAAGGATAGCTTTCAATTGGAAGAAAATAGAAAAGAAACCTTGGAGAATAAAGCGAGCATGGTTCTGGGCTTCTCAGGGATTATTGCTGGACTCATGACAGGCTTATTTTCTCAAACTTTAACGACTAATCCATTGATTTTAGTTTTTTTCTTTGGTAGTATTCTGTGCTTTACGATAGGAGGTATTTTTGCTTTAATGACCGTTCGACTTCGCAATTTCATGCATCCTTTTGCAACATTGACGCCGGAACAGATTGATGATTTACTCATCAAGCACGAAGAAGCCGTCATAAAAAGTGAAATTATCAAAAATTATTCAGACGCTTTATTAAATAATCAAGTGTTGAATAACCAGAAAGCCAGCAAATTGAATTTTGCGTTTTATTCCGCAACGGTAGGAATCTCATTGACTTTGGTGGCTGCGATTTTTGCGTTTTTCCCAATGTAATATATAAAATGAGATGAGATGAATGAGTAAAGAAAAACAAGTATTCGAGTTAAAAGTGCCCATCGAGGGAAAAATTGTTACTTATAAAACTGATTTAATCTGTAATTCCTGCGGAAAACAGTTGAAGGACGGAGAATATCTCTATTTTTGCATGAAAGAAAAAGATGATTTATGCTCGAGCTTTCAATGTTTAAGGAAGCACGCTGGACACCGATTTTTCCGGTGGGGGCGGATTGAAATGGAAGGGTCCATTGACCACCTGGTTAAATCACGGACGGCACCACCAACATCATCCTCACCCTTAAAACCCACACATCCTCCGATGGGGGTCCCCATCGCTCCTCCGATGGCTCCGCCTACCGCCCCCTCCCTACCCGCGGGTCCTCCAACAAAAGGCCCCGTAATAACTCCCAGTATTTTGGCACTTCGTACGGAGATGCTAAGTGAATTAAGCAGACTGTCGAAAATAATCAGTACAGCCAAGGAAGACCTAGATGAAGATCATGGAAGCTAGCGCATAAAGAACCTGACTTTTAGCCTATCACTCTTTTTTTAACAATCTCTGATGCAACTATTCATAAGATCAAGTCGATAAAAAACTATGCTTCAGAAATTTTAAGGACAATTTCTCATTACTACAATCGGATAATTTTGGTGGGAGTGAGAATGAGTTGCATTTTTACGTCGGTGGGCTCCATGAGATAAGAGAAATCATCCAGTAGTTGAACGTCATGAATTAGAGTAAGGATAAGGGTCTGGTTATCAATAATCCCCTCTTGTTTTAAGAGATGATATTCTTGGTCGCCGTAGCCTTTTCCTTTTCCCAAACGATTCCCTTTACGGTCGATAGCAACACTCCCTTGACAGAAAATATCCAAAGGGTTAGAAATTTGATTTAGATGCACTTTAACTCCATAATTATTCATGCTTTTAATGGTCACAGCTTTTTGAATATCTTTCGCGGGTATATTTTTCAATAGCAAGAACTCTATCATGTGGGGCGTGGCTACGAGGAGATCTTTTCGATTTTGGAGGCCATATTCTCGAATATAATGGAGACTATAATCAGGAGCCGAAAAAATGAACCGTGCTTTTTTGAACTCAGGTAGTTCTAATAAAAATCGTGATGCTTTTTCAGCACCGGCAAAATTAGGAATTCGCCCATAACATGGCAGTGGGAAATCGGCTATTTTTTCGTCAGTCATTTTCTGCCAAACCCATTCCCGAATCTCTTGTTTCGTTTTCCACGTCAATTTTAAACCCATAGGAAAGCCATTGTTTAACTTAACGTATTCTTTTCCCCTTTAAATTAGTTCTGAAAAAAGAGACCTCACTGAAAAATTTCCTTTTTTTTCCTTTAAATGGAAAATTTTACTTGCAAATATTGCCACAAAGAGATTATTTTAAGAATTTACTTTTAGAAGGCAAGAGTTTCTGAGGTTACGAAAAAAAAGTGGCGCCATCTGAAATTTCCATTGAAGAATATGAGCGAACTTTGAAGAAGCTCAGGGAACTTGAGCGAGCTCAAGAAGAGCTAAATAAAGTCAAGGACACTTTAGATGAGGCACAGCGAATTGCTCATATAGGAAACTGGGACTGGAATATAAAGAATAACAAACTGAGCTGGTCTGATGAAATCTATCGCATTTTTGGGTTAAAGCCGCACCAGTTTGGTGCAACTTATGAAGCATTCTTAAGTTATGTTCATCCAGATGATAGAAATGCAGTCACGACCGCAGTTAATGAAGCATTAGATAATAATAAACCCTATAGTATAGATCATCGCATTATCCGTTCTGATGGAACGCAACGCATTGTGCATGAACAAGCAGAGGTCACATTTGATGAAGGGAAACCTATACGGATGTTGGGTACTGTTCAAGATATTACGGACCAGAAATTAATGCAAGATAAACTCCAAGAAAGTGAATTGAAATACCGCTCGATGCTGGAGGCAATGGAAGATCTAGTTTATATATGTTCCGCAGATTATCGAGTGGAATATATGAATCCACCGATGATTCAAAGAACCGGAAGAGATGCTACAGGCGAGTATTGTTATGTGGCTCTTCATGATCGCGATTCAATATGTCCATGGTGCGTCAATAAAATCATTCAGCAAGGAAAAGCTCAAAAATTAGAGGTTCTAAGTCCCAAAGATAATCGAATTCATATTTTTTCGAATATGCCGATTTTCCATGCCGACGGGACTATTTCTAAAATGGCAATAATCAGAGATATCACTGAACAAAAAAGAGTGGAAGAAGAATTAAAAAAATATCATGAACAGCTTGAAGATCTCGTTGTTCAACGCACCAAAGAACTAGAATTGAAAAATGAACAATATCAAAAGGAACTTTTCGAGAGAAAACGGGCAGAAGAGGCACACCAAATTGATCATACTGAATTAAGCCAGATATTTAATATTGCAATTCCAATATGTCTAATTGATAAAAAATATAATATGTTACGGGTTAATGATACGTTCTGTTCTTTTATGGAAATTTCCAGGGAGAAAGCGCTACAAAAAAAGTGTTATGAAATTTTAAGAAATCCCTATTGCTTTACAGAAAGATGTACTAACAAAAAATTGGCAGTCGAGAAACGATCTAATTATAATTATGAAGTTGAATTAACAACGGGCGATAATAGAAAAATTGCGTGTATGGTTTCCGCCTATCCTTACAACGATCCCCAAGGGGAATTTGTAGGAATAGTAAAGAATTTAATGGATATAACTGAACGCAAACAAACCGAAGCCGAACTTGAAAAGTCCGAGCAGCACTTACTCATAATGAATCAGATTGCGAACATATTTTTGACCGTACCGGATAATGTGATGTTCAGCGAGGTACTAACAATTATTCTAAAGGCATTTGGAAGTAAATATGGGGTTTTCGGTTATATTGATGAACTGGGGAATTTTAACTGTCCCTCCTTAACCAGGGATGTTTGGGAAATATGTCAAGTCCCAGATAAAAGCATCATATTTCCACGGGCGGTTTGGGGCGGCATTTGGGGAAACGCGCTAAAAGAAAAAAGAAGTTTTTATTCTAATATACCTTTTAACGTACCAATAGGACATATCCCCATTAGTCGGGCATTAGCTGTTCCCATCCTTTTTAAAGAGGAACTTATCGGGCTCTTGCTTATTGGCGATAAACCTACGGATTATAACGAAGAGGATAGACTTCTATTAGAAAAAATTGCGGATTATATTGCTCCAGTTTTACATGCAAGAATGCAGCGAGATAAAGAGGAGAAAGAACGTAAACAAGTAATGGATGCATTGCAAAAATCCGAATATTCACTTAAAGAACGGATTAAAGAACTCAAATGTTTATATACAATATCTAGAATTGCCGAGAATCCGGATGTTTCATTAGATGAATTATTACAAAGTACGGTAGAATCTATTCCCGCGGCATTACAATTTCCTGAACTAATTTGTGTGCGACTATTTTTTAATGCAAAAAAATTTAAAACCCCGATCTTTAAAGAAACGGAATGGAACTTGAAATTTTACACCACTATCAATGAGAAGATTCTCCGTATTGAAGTATTTTATCTGGAAAACAAATCTTTTTTTCCAGAGGAAGAAGCGCTACTTCAGGAAATTGTAACACGACTTCATA
>CAYGYC010000409.1:0-4181 GCA_964353755.1 uncultured archaeon
CAGCATCGGCCTTGAACGGTATCGATGAAGCCGTGGCAAGATCAAATAGGTTTTCCCATCCCAGCACAGTACGCCTTACAAGATCAAGTATTGCGGGGCTTTTGTCCTTGATGTCATCACTTAAATAGATGTCCCTGATTTCCTGTCGTTCCTGCGCTGTATAAGCCCGCTGTTTGAATATCGGACGGGCTTTGAATATAATATCCTTGAACACTTCTGGCGTGAAGTCCATCGTACCGTTTTGAGAGAATGGCATCAATCCCAAAAGCGCCTTTTTCGTGGCTTCATCCAAGCGAAAATCAGACATCTTTGCCCCCTTTCTTCGCCGGTTCCTTCACGGGTTCCGGCTTGTCCCTTGCTATGATAAGCTCCTCAATGGTTTGAATAGCGCCGATAAAGGCGTTAAGATTCGCGGCCATCTTTTCTTTCTCCTTTCGGAGCCCCGCGAGCCGTTCTTCTAGTTTTAAATCCATTCATGCCTCCTTTAATTAAAATAAGGAGAGCGGCATTTACCGCCCTCCCATTACTTACCGCTTACGCCGTCAGAGCCGCAGTTCCAACATAAATATAGCGTAATCCATTAGGGGTCTTTATCCGAATAGACTCAACAACATCCGGACATGCCCCCGCGCTTTTGGATGCAATCATATTGCCGTCACCTACCGTCCAACCCCGAAGATGGAAAAGTACCGCATCGTCATCCACGTCCGCCATGCCATCCGCATGCCCGTCGTTTACCGCTGCAAAACAGGCAATAGCATTATTAGCCGGATCGGAACTGGCCCCAAAGGAATAAATTTCCGCCTGTACGGCCGCAATCGTACCCGTCCCCGGATAGGCGATATCAGCAAGCCCCACTTGGAAACGCCCGGCCACGCCTAAGCCTGTGACTGACCCGGTTGTTGTGCTTTCGCCAAAACCAACGCTGCATTGAATGCCCTGCGCTGTTGAAGCCGCAACACCCTCAACATCACTGTAGATGCGCAAGCAAGCATTACTTCCGCCCGCGCCAGTAATGTAATTACGGACATACAGCCCTACGGATGTTCCAGATGTCGCGCCGCAATCCGTGTAGATGTTGAAAAAGCGCCTACCAGCGGTATCGTCCGTTATCCTGGCCGATGTGGACCCGTTAAGAAGCGCATTCATGAAGGCCGCTACTGATGCTTTTTCATCGTTATAGCCATCATCCCAATTCCCATCCTCGGGACACTGCAAACCGTGAAGATTAACCACTGACATAATAACTCCTTTTTGTTAAATTTTGGTTTAAGACCTGGTTCCTTGTAAAATTTCAAACGTATCTTCATACGTCATTTCAGTCCCGTTATCAATCAACGTTCCCGGTACGCCGTTCTCCAAGGCTTTGAACGTCATGGCATAGGCCCGCAAGCCGTCCCTGGCATCAATGCCGCGCTTCAATGCCTGGGCATCAACAATATTCATGCTCAATTTGCCCGCAGCCGGCGCGTTGGTAATAATGTCATTCACGCTAGGCTTGCTTAATAGATTCGCCCACCAGTCCGTTGTTGCCTGCTTGACCGACAACGGCGAACAGGTAAAGCGAGGATGGGATTCTGTGATAACATAATGGCTTATTCCCGTGGCATCCGATTGATCAGCAACGGGCTTAATGACGTTGCCTAAGTCAAAGGACCATCCGCCTATTTTTTCCGCCGTGCTATTTATCGTAAATGCCGCGCCAGTGAATTTCTGGCCGACCGCCGTACCGGGAGAAGAAAGCGCAATATCCGTGCCATCAACTTCACCATAAAGTTTACCCATCCAGCTGAATTTTGCTACCCATGGGCTACCTATCTTTTCGCATCCGATAACCATGTTCCCAATACACCCGGCAAACTTAGTAATTTTGGTTATTGGGGTCCCGCCGCCCAAAGTGGTTTCATACACGGCGATTGAATACGTGGCATCATCTTTCGCCATCCTGCGCCGGAGTCCTATTCCCTTTGTCGTGGAATATGCCGAGCTTGCCAGGCATCCGCATGAATACGCGGGTACCCACCACTGAGGGGCCGTGACATCGGTAGCGCCTACCGTGCAGCGGACAGACGCGCTTATGGTTCCGTGTTGCAGGCCAAAAATGGTCTGGTCCTCGGCGTGGTTGCTGTTAGCAAATTTCGCGTTTTCATCATCGGGGTCAGCGTTTGTTTCATATTTGATGTCCCTGAATCTGATGATGTGTTGCGCCGTGGCTGGTTCTACCCATGTTCCCGGCGTGGTTTCGGCAACCATGACCATATGGGTCTGGTCTATGCCGAAGTATCTGAGTGGTTCTGACATTGTGTAACTCCTTTGGTTTAATTACAAGTTAAAGTTGGCGTTGTCCTATCCTGTGAATATGAGACAATCCACCGGGTTATTAATTTACCGGGGCTGAATAAGTCCCCGTTTTTATTGTACTCCCGTTTAAAACCGGCATAGCGAATAGACAGGCAATTATTATTAAGCTGCGGATCTAGGGCAAAACACCGCTTCAAATCATCTAAGGCTTTGTTATGTTCAGTATTTATGTTGAATTTTGGATTGTCGGTAACTGTCGTTAATTTTCCATAAACATGAATTTCGGCCGTTACATCATTGCTGTAAGACCCGGCATCCGTACCGTCCCTGCTGTCTATATTGTCCTCATCAGGAAAGAATATTTCAGCGTTTGGAAAAGCGTCTTTCAGAACCATGTCCACTTCATTGCAGTTTCCCCAGTTATAATTATACCCCCCTGCTGTTGTCATGCCCTCAATATCTACAACAATGCGGGCTTCACATACTGTCAAAATATCCACTACCGCGCCAGTTGTCTTTGCCTCAATATTGCTGTCCGTGCTTCCTGTGGCGTTTGTTGCCGTGATCTTGAAATTATAGGCAGAGGAAGCCGTCAGGCCTGTTATAATAACCGTTGCCGCCGATATTGCAGAGCCGAAATTAGTATAAACAGAATCAGCGGCCAGCTTATATTTAGGTTGAAACGATGTTGCCAACACACCCGGCCCCCAGGTCAACCGGCATGACGTAGGCCCTAAGATTTCAGCTACAAGAACGGGGGCCGTTGGAGCGGGAAAGGCAGTTAAGCTTCCCGTTCTGTTGGTACCACGCGTTATATAATTGTACAACGCCTCTACTTTGTTCGAGGCCATGTCCGTATTCCTTCCCGCCTCCAGCGCGAGGAAGTCGGCATCTGTGGCTTGCGCTGCCTGCGTTCCAGTAACGCCGTCAACAGTGTCTGGCGCTCTCGTACTCCCAACAGCGGGAAAGTCGGGATTCGGCCCCAATCCAGCGGCGATATAGGCGTAGTTCACCGCATCCCCTAAACTTGCCTGGGTCCAACGGCATTCAGCGGGAGTTGCGCCGTTGATAAGATTGAAATTATCGGCGGAGTTCCCACCGCGCCCGCCTACATAGCCATCAGCGGCCATGTTGGTATTGTGACCTAAATCTGAGAGAATAGCACCAGCAGCGACTGATGTCGGAGTGGTGTTCCCGTATAAGCCGCAATAATCATAATCCCCGTATGCACCAGCGGCAAGTTGAATACCGGTAGTGCAATTAGTCACCCTGCATGCGATTAGCGTAAAAAACGTAGCGGTTCCATGGCATCCGAATCCCACCCCGGCAGCGGCAGCACCATTCCACCCATCCGCAATACAGCCTATCAATAAATTGTTGGCTGCTACAAGATAAAAATTGGCAGTAGTGTTATTATGCCCCAAGCAATAGAAAAATGTAGCGTATCCAGCGGTAATGTAATAACCATAGGAATTACCAGTAGATTTGCAAAAGTAAAACGTATTAAAATAAGTGTCCCCAAAACCGACACCAGTATTGTTTTCCGCCCGGCAATTTATAAATAAGGTGGGTCTTAGATAAGAGGAAGTTTGACCGAAACCAATCCCGCCGTTATTATGAGAATAGCAATTCTTAAAAACCCATCCCGCGCAATATGTTGTGTTCGCCGTTACCGCGTTTCCTGTTGCAAGTTTAAATTCACAATTTTCAAACCAATGGAAATTTTTCGCAGCTCCCTTGATGATGTTTGCAATCGCACTATTTCCGTTAAATGTAACGAGCGTTCCATCGTTCACGCCTGCCGCATTGCATCCGACATGCTTTATATATCCCGCAGCTAAAGAGCCGGAGTTCGTATCAATGTCAAGGATTGCGCCGAG
>CAYGYC010000410.1:0-4170 GCA_964353755.1 uncultured archaeon
TCATTATCCAGAAATGGCTTTAACTTGATACTTATAGAATAGGGGGTACGAACAGACCCTTGAACTTTGGCGGTAATGAGACCTACACTGAGATCGAAATTAAGGACCTGTCCGCTCCTAGCGTATCGTTTTCCTCGTTCAAGCCGATTACTCCAACCGAAAGATTCAAGGACGCTGACCCATCTTTTTGACCACCAAGTATCTCCAATGCTGCCTTTCTTGCTTTTTGCCTTTATACCTCCTTCTACCTGGATCGGAGTTGAAGGCGTATAACTAGGCCAATAATAATTTCGCCATTTCATTTATCTGACCTTCCTTTCAAAATTTTAATCATCTAAGATTACCTCGCGTCTCAGGGTGAATAATTCATTTAATTGTGCGGTAGTCAGTTCCGTAAGCCAGCTTTCACTCGTACCTATGATATTTTCAGAAAGAGTCTTTTTATTTTCAATGAGTTCATCGATTTTCTCCTCCAGAGTTCCAGCACAGATAAATTTATGCACATGGACATTCTTGGTTTGTCCTATCCGAAAAGCGCGATCAGTCGCCTGATTCTCTACGGCGGGATTCCACCAGCGATCAAAATGGAATACATGGCTCGCCCGGGTGAGGTTCAGACCAACACCCCCAGCTTTAAGTGAAAGAAGGAAGATTTTAGGACCAATTTTCTCTGAGAACCTCATAATCATTTTATCTCTCATTTTTTGAGGTATTCCTCCATGCAGAAAAAGTACTTCTTGACCAAAAACCTGTTGAAAGTGGGCTTTTAGCATATGACCCATTTCAGCAAATTGCGTAAATACAAGAGCGGCATCTCCTTCCGCAAGTACTTCTTCCAGCATTTCGGTAATGCGATTCAATTTCCCTGAACGCCCTAACAATGTTGAACCGTCTCCGAGAAATAAAGCAGGGTGATTACATACTTGTTTTAGTTTCATAAATGCAGATAAAATCAGTCCTTTCCTGTTTATGCCTTCGGAATCGTCAATTTTTTGTAGCATATCATTAACCACGGCTTCATAGAGCGTTGCCTGTTCTCGTGTTAGGTGGCAATGAACTTTTATTTCGATTTTATCAGGGAGGTCTTTTATAATAGCAGGATCTGTTTTTACTCGGCGAAGGATAAACGGAGAAACTAATTTACGAAGTTTTGCACTTACTTCTCTATCATTATATCGTTCAATAGGAATCGCAAATTTTTTTCGAAAACTTTCTGCGGCCCCTAAATATCCGGGGTTCAGAAATTCCATGATAGACCAAAGATCTGATAACCGATTTTCCACAGGGGTACCGGTAAGTGTTATCCGGTACTCTGCTTTGAAAGTTCGTACCGCTTTGGATTGCTTCGTCGCAGGATTTTTTATATTCTGAGCTTCATCTAATACAATGCCATTCCATTTTATCTCCGAAAACAACCCCTCATCTTTATGAGTGAGCGCATATGAACTTATTACGAGATCGTATTTCTGAACTTCAGAAAGGAATTCCTCATTTTTCATCCGATTGGCGCCGTGATGTATTAGAAGTTTTAGAGAAGAGGCAAATCGGTTTGCTTCTCTTTGCCAATTTCCAATTATAGTAGTAGGACATATTAGTAATGTGGGCTTTTTTACCTTAGCTTCTTTATCCCTTAATAACAAAGCCAGTAATTGGATAGTTTTTCCCAGTCCCATATCATCTGCAAGGCATGCGCCAAGTCCATATTGCCTTAAAAATGATAGCCATGAGAAGCCTTTTATTTGATAGGGGCGGAGAGTGCCGACAAAGTTACTTGGTTGTGATAATTCTGTTATCTCAGATCTTCCTGATATTCGCTCAAATATTTCCGATATCCATCCCGATGCTGTGAAACCACTGATCGGGAGAGTTGAATCGTGTTCCTCTTGTCCTATACCTAATCTTAAGGCGTCTGATAACTTTATTTCTCCCAAACCTTTGGTTTCTAAAAATTTATAAAGAGCTGCAATGTTATCTTTTTTTAATTCTACCCATTGTCCGCGGATATTTACAAGAGGTTCTTTCAGGCTTGCAAGTTTCTCAAATTCTTCTCTACCTATTGGATCGTCGCCAATAGCGAGTTCCCAATTAAATTCTAAGAGGGAATTGGAATTGAATGTTCCTTTAATTATCTTGGGGACATTCTTCGGTTTCAGATTTAGCCGCAGACCGAGTTTTGATTTTGTCGCTCCTTTATTCCACCAAGTCGGAACTAAAACACCAAATCCGCTTTCATCAAGCAACGATGCCGCTTCTTTTAAAAATATATATGCTTGATTTGTGTCCAACTGAACTGAAATAGGTCTTATAGATTGAAGACTATCTTCAATAGGTGGATATAAGCGCGTAGCTTTTCCCAAATCAGCAAGAAGCTTCTCTTGAGGATGATCGAATATATAATTTAAAAATTGAAGCGTATCTTTCGATTCTTTCCATACTTTTTCAGCTGGTACAAGTAGACTTGGGTCATCAGCGGCCTGAAGCAAATACCGTAAAAGCCAACGATTTGGGACTTTGTCCTCCGGATTAGGTGGTTCAAGACGAAAACATGTCCTGAATGTAGATTTCTCTTCATCCATTTGCGCCTTCCAAGTTAATAATCCCTCCAGAATTTTCTTAATTTCGGATTTAGATACCTTTATCGGTTCTCCAGTCGCTAGAGATTCCAGCCACGCTTCTGAAAGCCCTAACTTTTTTGATTTTAGATCTGCTATAGATATCCAGGTTCGTATACAGCCATCTATAGCGGCATTTAAATAGCTTGATAGGATTATGTCTGGAGAATGAGTATTCCCATTGTGTATAATCGCCCGACATATAGGTGGCATTGAATTTGTAAGCATCATCATACGTATTCGTTCATCTTTTTCAACCAGAATATATTGCCATCGTGCAAAACCTTCATACTCAGTATTCTCGGAAATGATGATATTAGGAATAAAATGTTGTTTCACTAATAACTCCATTACTAACTTAGAGACTTTACTCCAAAACCGTATATCCGCTCCAATCGCAATATTGTTTTCTTCCAATATCTTTGTCGAAAGAGAGTTAAATATTGCGACGGTATGTTCAGGCGAAATACTTAGACCGTGAATTTTCCAAGGGGACATTTGTAATTTTTCTTCTTGATTCTCTGTATTTTCTATAAGTAAATCGGGAGAAGGCTGCGGAGCCTTCAAGAACGATGGAAGCAAAAAAACTAGGGGGAGGGAATACGCTACTTCGCTGATAGTATCATAGTTGGTAGGATTGATTAATTCCAAAATATTCAATAGATCTTCTTTAGAAACTTGAAATGGATGATCACGCGGCAGATTTTTTGATGAATGCGGTTTATTTTTAATTGGACTTGAAGAAGATTCACCCCAAAAGAAAAAATCCCCGCGATCTGTTGCTATATTAGGGAAATTCCATGTTCCATGGAGAACAATCATGAAAGGGCACTTCTTATTTCAATGCATACCATATAATAAAGTTTCTTAAGATTTAGTGAATGAAAAAATAAGCATTTATACTTTTCTACTCATTTTTATCGTATATATAATAGTAGGTTTTTTTTTAAATTATCAAATCATTAAAAATCGCTCTAATTTTTCAGACAAAAATCTCATACTTTAAAAATACAACTCTAATCGGTGGGATTAGTGCTGAGTAGGATTATATCCCCCAACCTACTGAATTATAATTAGCCCCACTTTTGATATCTTGAATGACACTCCGAGCACACTCGCTCTCCCAAAGAGGTTCTTTACCCTTTTTTAATTTGAGTTCATCATTTTCTAGCCATGCAATTCTCCATCCATCTTTATGATTATATTTCCGAGCGATATCACACAATTTCTTGAAAGAAAAAGTTAGATCCATTTCAATATTACTTAACATAGCTAAAAGCCTGCATAGCTAAAAGCCTGCACTGTCTTTAATGGGCATAATTGGAGATTCGGACAGGGGCGATGTTTTCAAGGAATTAAAATCTTACTTAACATAACTTCTACATACGCCTTGTAAAATGCATGTAATAAAACATCTCATTGAAATAGATGATGCAGCAAGAAGGATTAAACTTACTCTAAGGAGAGGACGCCAAATTAGTATATGGACAATGCCAATACCTGAAAGTTTAGAAAAAAATTAATTAAAAATACTCAAAATTGAGCATCCTGAATTTAT
>CAYGYC010000411.1:0-4168 GCA_964353755.1 uncultured archaeon
CGAACTAAATTTTGAATAATTAATAAATCGGTATCGGTCCATTGCTGATCATGATACAGAATTTCGCCTTGAAAGGTTACGAAGGAAATGATGAGATCCTGTCCCGACTCTTTTACAGTCCTGCTGATAAGGCGAGCAATTTGTTTAATTTCGTTATCGTGGCTAAATTCCCGAAACGTATCGCCTATCAGTACTAACGTCTGATATTGAGGACAAAATTCCCAATTTAAGGATCCTAAACAATAATATTCACCACTCCCGCGAATATGACGTATATCAGCATCGCATCGTTCATAATACGGGCATCTTTCCAGCATGGAGAACTCAATCCATTACCTACTACAAATCACAGGGGGATTAATGAAAAATGCGTCTGGCATCTTTTATACCTTTTCCATTTACCGATTCTAAACAATTGATAAATTTTTGAGGCAATAACTAAGCTACGACTTATATATTATCCAATGCAGTCGGGTAAAACAAAGAGCTCAAAGGGATCTTGAATAATTTTTACAATTGATTAATGTAAATCGATCTAATTAATTGAAGCGAGAATTCTTTTTTACACCATCTGCATAAACATATTTAGGTGTTAATTGAAAAACTATTTAAGGGAAGAATTTATTTTTTTTATTAACGATCTAATTGGATATTACACTGGGATGGATTTTATGCAATCAAGTAACGATCCACTTCGCTGTACCAAATGTGGCGAAATGATGGTTGTTTATTATTTCAAGTTGGCAGGTGTAAATGCCGTTTTGAAAGTTGGTTGTCCCCGAGATAAAATTCGGAAGCCGCTTCGTCTTCCGATGAATACGCGGGATCAATGGATCAGACAGGTGGCAGAATCGATTTATCGGTGTTTAATTTGTGGACAGCCGATTCGCGATCCTGCGAATGTTGGCCGGTCGGGGCGCTGGATTGTTCTTACATTAGTATGTCCTACACATGGAACGAGAGAAGCACAGCGACATATTTTAGATACGCTTTATCCCATTATTCAAAATCTTCATCAAAATCCAAATGCGGATATAACAGCCCCTTCGACACTTAATCCCCCAATGGGAGCTTATCCACCTCCTCCGCCTTCCCCAAATTATCCTTCCCCAAATTACCCTTCCCCACCGCCACCACCCTACGGTCAACCGCCCCCACCACCGCCCTATGGTCGTCCTCCTCCTCCACCGCCCTATGGTCGTCCTCCTCCTCCACCGCCCTATGGGCAACCCCCACCCGGCATGTACCCCCCGCCGCCCCCTCCCGCTCCTACGGTAAATGCCCCTCCTGTGCCTGAAAAGCTAGTTTTCTGCAGCGATTGCGGAGCCGCCCTCCAACCAGGGGCGCTCTTCTGTGTTGCGTGCGGACGCGAGATAATAGACGACGAGAAGTATGATCACATTTAAACCGATTTTATTTTCCTTTTTTTAATTTTAAGCAGAGAATTGTTTTCAACCAGGGCAAAGTAGAAAGAAATCTATCAAGGAAAGTCGTTAGAAAACTGCAAGTTTTTACAGATTCAATTTGAACTCGGTTTTGAAATAATGGAAGGAGCGATGGGAGGGTGTATTCGCGTAAATGCCCTGCGCCAAATTTAGTGAATCCGTAAATGGGTTGAATACGATGTAGAACGCGCCAATAAAGCGATTTCTGAGGTACTGTAATTATTAGATGGTGTCTCGCCACGCGGATCAGCTCATTGATAGCAGTTTTATCATTAAAAATATGCTCTAATGTTTCAGAACACAGCACCCAATCAAACGAATTATCCTTAAATTCTAAAGATTCGGCATCCATTACTGAAAATTGACAGGTGTGTATTTTTAATTTTAGAGCAATAAATTTCGCTTTTCGGATTTTAGTAGGAGAAATATCAACGCCTGTAGCGAGAAGCCCTTTTTGAGCCATCTTTCTGACAAAATATCCTAATTCACAGCCCACATCAAGAAAGGTTTCCGTAGGTTTAGTAGATTCTAACCATTTTTCCACTAGTGCGCGGCGGGTTGCGTGTGATGAAAATTGTCTGAACATCCCCCGATAATCTCTGTCAATATGATGTGATTTGAGGTTTTTCCCCTCTGCCTCATAATATTCAATCAAAAATCGTTTGTTCATTTTCTACACCAAAGGACCTCTTTTGGAAAATTGAACTTTTATTTGAGAAATCATCTTGAGGTAACGGGACTTTACAATGAATGTTCATCTTTTATTGTTATGAAATTTCATATGAATTGCCACTAGTTAGATAAAGTTTATAGTGCATTTTAGAGGATTTTAAAGTATTTAGGAATTTTAGATCTTCTTAAAATTTCAAATTTTTAATTAAATTTTAGGATGAAGCTGGTATGGGTAAAATAAGATATTTAATTTATGGATCAATTATAGTGGGTATCTTTGCCCTTATTCATTGGATTTTTCCACGAGCGTGGTCGAGTTGGTTGCAACGAGCGGATTTATTTTTCACAGGTCCGCCATTTGGGTTTAGAGCTCTATTCATCATCGGAGCGTTTTTCTTTTTTATGTTCACATTGCTGTTTGGAATTAATTTTCTAGCATCCTTTGGGAAAATGAGGTACCCTAGGGGATCCGAACAGTTCCTGCCCCCGATTTCGATAATCATGCCTGCAATTAATGAGGAGAAAGTTATTGGAAACACGCTGGAGTCGTTTATCAAATCAAAGTATCCGAAAGAAAACCTAGAATTAGTGATTGTCACAAGTGATTCGACCGATAGAACGGCAGAGATTTGTCGGGAATATCAGGATCGACTCAAAATCCAAGTATTGACGGATCCTCTTCCTAAAAGAGGAAAGCCAGCCGCATTGAATTATGGGCTTAAGCATGCCTCGCATGATATTATTTGTGTATATGATGCAGACACGCAACTTTATGAGAATACGTTACAATATTTGGTGCGTCACCTTTCTAATCCGGATATCGATGCGGTAAGTGCCCCGGTGCTCGTGCGGAATTGGAACCAGAATAAATTAACGAAAGGTATTGCCCTCGAATATACCTTTCTCTCAGGAACAGGGTTATACCATGAGATTCGCAATCGGTTGGGGCGTTCATTGTGGATCATGGGGCGCAATTTTGCCATTCGAAAAAAGGTAATTGAAGAATTTGGCGGATGGAATGAAGATGCGCTCACTGAGGATCTTCATCTTTCCGCTCAATTATCGGCCGCTAAGAAAAAAATTAGGTATGCGCCGGAGGCAAAAATTAACGAGAATGTTCCGACTACGTATAACGCCTTTAAACATCAGCGCCGAAGATGGGTCGGTGGGTTTTCCCAAGGTGTGTCTTCCGCAATGGAATTAGACAAACGAACCGTCATTTTAAGAAATTTTGGGATGATGCATTATGGGCATACGCTTGACTTTTCCATTGGAGCCCTTATTCCCGCTCTCATTTTTGGATTAATCGGTGAATTCTATGTCATGCTTATTTGTCTAGTCACTTGTGTGTTTGGTTTAGGTACCTTTGCGAATGCGATCCGGAAATATGGGGCGGGCAGATACCGACTGTTTTTATATTCACTGGTCACAATTTTTATCGATTTATTTATGTTCGTTACACAATTTAGAAGCTATGAAGAACTAGACTGGGAGAAAACTGCTTTAAATCAATAATTCACATCTGAAAGCAAGTGAATATTCCCAATTTTTACTCTTGTTAACCCTTCTGCTTTCGCGGCTTTCAGACACCGCTCTGCATGGGCTTTACTGGTCGTGGGGAGGTCATTCATAATAAAATGGGGAAAAAATCCCAGCAACGAATATGGAATGGTGGGATTGATATCGGCGATGAAAGCCGCAATACGCTGCACTTCAAATTCATCTATGTAGCCTGGAATAAGTAATGTACTCGCAAAGAGGAGAGGGATCTCTGGGCGTTCCTGAATAAACGGTTGAATTTTCTTAAAATTTTCCAGAGTTTGGCGATTGGTCGCGCCACAAAGGGCAATATTCAAAACCTCATAAAAGGTTTTCAAATCAATTTTAATCGTTCCGCCGCTTTTCAAGGCGTAACCAACAGCTTTCTCTAGAAGGGACCAATTTGGACTCCCATTTGTTTCCCAACAAATACGAAGAATTCGTTTTTCGCGCGTTGCCAGCTGGCTAATTAATTCTGAAACAGCAAGGGAATGCAGCATCTGAGGCCCCGG
>CAYGYC010000412.1:0-4162 GCA_964353755.1 uncultured archaeon
CATTTTGGGACACGACGGCCTGCGCGCGAGGCGTAAATAAGGAGAAGAAGAAATCATTGCCATAGCGGACAATTCGGAGGGTAGCATCTAATTTGGTTTCTCCAAAATGAGAGGCAACAGTCACTGAGGTAGAGGAGAGGGCTTCACTTATCGGTTCCTTTTTCTTTTTCACGATAATTTTCAGAATGGCTCTTCCGATTAAGGACCCTTCCTGATAGAATTCCACGGTCAGGTTTTTGATTCCATCCTTTTGTGGGATTACTTGAAAATTCAGAACGTCACTATCAGTCTCAAGCGGAACGACTAAGGTTCTCCGCGCTTGATCAATTTTAAAATCTTGACCGATGACAAAGACTTCGACGAGGGGAGGGCCAACCTTGGGGACAACAATTTCCATGGGCACTGGCATGCCGACGACATCTTCCTTAAAGACCCGCAGGCCAACTTTTACGAGGTAGTCCTTCTTTTCAGTCATTTCCATCGGAGCAGAAATATCACCAAATCGTTTTATTTTCTTTATGGGTTCTTTTTCTGGTGGCTTGGCTTTCTCTCCTTTTTCGGTTTCTTTCGCTTTCTTTTTATCTGCGGGCGTTCGCATTCTTGGGCGGTCGTCAGCGGGAATAGGCGCAGAGGAGTCGGGTGGAGGGGGCGGTGCGGGTTTTGAAACGGGTTTTGCGGCTTGCTTAGCAGGTGCAGGGGCGGGTTTTGGTCGTGCTGCTGAAGCTGGGTGTGGCGCGGGGGCGGGCATGCCTCCTGGCGCCACGACTGGTAGCGCAACAGGTGAGGTAGGGGTTGGTCTCGCAGGTCTCTCTGTTTTTGGCGGTGGTCTACCGCCTCCGAGTGTGGGTTCTCTCGCAGGCGTTATTCTCCCCGTAACAGGTTGTACTGGAGGTCCTGCTTCAGGCTTTGCTTCCGGCGCTGGTTCTGGCGCGGCTTCTGGCTCTGGTTCGGCAGGTGTGTAAGGTTTAGGAGGGGGCTTTTCATAAAACATTTCTTGGTCTTCCTCAATCTCCTCGAGTTCGTCACTTACTTCAATGGTTGTATATTTCTTTTCCTGGATTTCTTTCATAATCTCTTGACGCCGTTGTTGAAGTTGTTCTTGCTTACGCCCTAACGAAACTTTTTCCTCCGATGCTTTCGCCGGCTCTTCTTGGGGAGGAATTTGATTTAGAAAAGAGAAAAGTTTTGTTGTGGATGATTTAGAAATGGCAGAGATATCAGTAGTGGGGGCTTGTTGATCGCCCTTTATCATGGTGGCTTCTTCAGTAATATCTATCAAATTCGAAATTAGCATCATAATTTCATTAATGATGTTGGAATGCCCTAATTGTTCAGCAAGTTTATAGGCTTCTTTGAAATAATCCAAGGCTGCCTGATACTTATGTTCTTTTTGTGCTTTTAAACCCAAATTGATGAGTTCTTTTATTCGATCTTGCAAATTGTATTCCTCAAAATATAAATTTTAGTTACTTCATTTAATGATATTATTTTAATAATTGGTATGCTTTTAGTTTTATTTAACTTTAATTTAAAGATACGATAATTCACGGATGGTGTGTGATTTGGACGAAGACCAGAAAATGTTATATTTAGATACGCTTCGGGAAGGTGTTACGCCTTTTGATCGATTTGTTTCACGATCTGATATGAAGGATATTGTAGATGTACCGGAACCGCGGAAACTTATTGATACTACCATTAGAAAATTATTAAAATTAGTAGCGAATGATCATACGACGCGCTTTCTGCCTATAGTAGGAGCCGCAGGTACTGGGAAAACGCACCTTTATTGGGCGATAAAGGAGCAAAAGGAAGCATTCGATTGCTATATAATCTACATCCCATCACCACCAGCACCAGTCCGAATGCTCTTCCATATTTATTCGTGTTTAATGAACGAACTGGGCGATATTTTGTTGAAAAAGGTGGGTACATCTATCGTCCAAGACTATGGAGGCAGCCATCGGTCGCTGGACCCTCTGGGCGTCTTTAAATTTAAACGTAGCTCCCAAGAACTTCAACGAATGGCCCGAAAAGATTTTGCGGGCCTACAAAGTGAATTCGTTCGCACTTTAATTACCTATCATATGAAAGGACTACATTGGCAACTTTCTGAACGTTGGCTCTTAGGGGAAGCTCTATCAGAAAGCGAACTAAATAAATTAAGCGTATCTCGGGTAATTGAGGAGGACGATATGACAATGGCGGCTCTGAAAGTGATTTGTAGCCTATCCGATCGCCCCATTATATTTTATTTTGATGAACTCGAAATTCCTTACAATTCATACGGCCCAGAGGCAGAAATACGCCTTCTTTCTATGCAGAAACGCATATACAATGAAGTATCTAATGTTTTAATTATTGTAGCTTGTCTGAGCGATATATGGCCCCGAATCACCCAAATTACAGACAGTGCCATGCGATCCCGAATGGAAATGGAATTGGAATTGAAGCCTTTTACTTTGGACGATACAAAGAAGCTGTATATTCACGCGCTAGAACGATTTTGGGATGAAAATAATCTTTCAGCACCGTCTGATCCCTACTTTCCATTGAATGAGAATATTTTTCACGTGGTTTTCCAAAAAACCAAGGGAAATCCGCGCGATACGATTAAAATGATTAAGGTGTTTATGGATCAAATTCTCACCGACAAAGAGTTATTTGAACATTTACAAGAAAAAATTGAATTTATTGAGAAAACCAGGACCGAAACAGCACCCATTCCCGTTAGTGCCCAGCAAGTCGAGCCCCAGCCCCATGAGGAACTCCCCGTCCCCACCGCAACGGATCTGGGCGCGAAATTTGTTTCTAATTTAGATAAAATCATTGATGCTGCTGTAAAGAAAAAAGAGGAGGAATTTGAAGCGGAATTGGCAAGTGATATAGAAGTCACGCCTTCCTCAATTGTTAGTGCCGCCATTGATTCCCTATTAACGTTTGCTAAAGAAAAGAAAGTGGAAATCAAGGTGAATTTTGATTATGAATTCACCGTGGCGGGTAAAAAGAAGTCCATTAGCGCCTATCTATTGGACCCGCAAGGAGCGAAAATCGGCTTTGACATACCGACTATCAAAACATTCGATAAAAGCGGGGGGGTTGCCGCCTTTTATGCTATCGAGCGATTAAAGAATGCACTTAATGAAGGAATAATCGACCATTCCTGCTTGATTGTGCCGCGAGACACCGCCGGAAAGAAATATGCGCTGACCTGTGAAGAAATAGGATCCAAATTGACTATTGTGGAATTGAATGATGCGGAAGCCAAAGAGTTAATCCGTGGTGCGAAGAGCAATCCATCGATTAAAGGGCGTGAGTTCGCCCGAATAGTCTTTAGTAATCTCCCCCTTGAGCCTCCAGCTCCCATGCCCCCAAAAGAATCATAGTTCGCCCCCATTTTATTCTCCTTTCCTTTGAAAGTTAAACGATTTAGCTTCCAATTTGTTTCAGATGTTTGGGGATTCAGTCTACATTTCGAATTCATATGAAATTTTATATTAAAGGCAGAATTGGGGGAAAGGTTTTTGAGTAGACTTTGAATAGCTCAACGAAAAACTGCTCTTCTATTCTGAATTTATGAATAGATTATCTGTAAACAGGAAGTGATATTTATTCAATTCACAATTGCGACCAACTGGGATCCAGCACTAATCGAGCAATTGACGAAATTTCCAGTACGGGATATTCACGGTTGTGCGCCCTATACTCCCGTAGGGGGTGGCCGACCGGGATATATTTTACGAGATGCGTCAAAAGAGGCTATCGAGGAATACATAAACCAGGTCCATAAGCATAAAATGCAATTTTCGTACCTATTAAATGCCCCGTGCATGGGCAATATGGAATATAATCAGGAAGTTTATAGAACCCTTATTGACTATATTCAATGGATTTGCGATATTGGAGCCGACAATATAGTGGTATCAATGCCGTTTTTAGTTCAAACTATTAAGGAACAATTCCCTAAGTTGCAAATACGTATTTCAACCATTGCCCATGTCAATTCGGTCAATAGAGCCAAATTCTATGAGGCATTGGGTGCCCGCGAAATCACTCCGGATGTGATGATAAATCGGGATTTCCGCACTTTGGAAAAGATGCAGAAAGCACTCAAAAAATGTGACATAGTCCCACTTGTGACAGATGGATGCTTATATCAATG
>CAYGYC010000413.1:0-4151 GCA_964353755.1 uncultured archaeon
AAATATTACCCAATTTTGGGAGAAAGAAGCCAAATTATCTATTTATCCGCAAAAAATGGCTGCTTGGTTGTCTGATTACTTCAGGGAATTGGGATATCCTGCGTTTGACTATGATTACGTGTATAAGGCAATTACCCATAAACTTGAAGAAGAACAAGAACTACTCCAATTATCCAAACTCATAGAGCTCAAAGACCCCGATGTTAAGCCGAAAATACGAAAAGTTGATTTAGAGCTTCCGAAAACAAATAGAGGCGCTTTCCTTGCAAAGGAACTTGATAAATTTCTAGAGGAAGCTCCTAAAAAGACCAAAAGCTCCCTTGTATATGTAGATCAAGCGGGGAAATTATCAACCCTCATGACCGAACAAGATATTATCCCCTCTGAAGCGAAAAAAACCGAGTTATTGACTGCCACCAGATTTGAAAATTCCTTAGACATTCCCCTCACCGATGTCCAAATCAATAATGTCATTCCCTATCACTATAAAGTCATGGGATTTAATACCATTGGATTTGAAGGGCTCGAACCTACCAAAAAATTACTGGATGACGGATTACAATTAACTTGGATTATCCCAGAAATCAAGCCAAAACAAGAGACCAAAATTGAAGTCAATTTGGAACGACGGATATCCCGCACCATCTTAATAAATATAGAAAATACTACCAATATAATTAATACCTATTTCAACATAGAACCCTTTCAAGATAGATTCTCTGCCGCTAATTCATTCAGAAACGTACAGCCAGATATCACAATCACCTTTTAATCGAAGATGAAATCCCTACTACTTTTAATTTACTGGAAGTGAAACCTCTTGAAGAAAATTATAAATTAAATATGGAAAAGGAGGGGTTTGAACAACTTCTGAAATGGCAATATGAAGAAGTGGCTACTGAGAAGGAAATCCGGCACATCTATTATTTAATGGATAAGAAAATTTTTATCTTAAACCAAATCATTGTTAAATCGCGAGATGATAACCAACCGATTTTAGAAATCTGTAGATTAATCGAACCGAATATTCGCTTCTATGAATTACTTGTCAGCTACTATCTGAAATTTTATCGGCCCGTTACTGAATTATACCTCAAAGAAAATATTTCAAAGAATATCAACGTTACTTTTCAATCTTCCCAGGCAATAGAAAAGTCGATTGAAATTATAGGAAATAAAATAAATCAAGTTTGGAAAATTGTTCCTGATAACCTCTCGGACCGATTTGAATTTGGTTATATTTGCGCTGGCGACAGTATTAAAACCGAATTTCCCCTTGAACTAAATATTCCCCAATTCTCTATTTCTAGTTCAAATATGCTCTCGGTAGAATTACAAAAACAACCGATTCTACTCCCCGAACTGCATCAATTCCTAGGAACCTATAAAACCGCTATCAGCAAAAAGTAGAGGCTCGGTTTTTGACCCTTCAAAATTTAATTCTCCTTAAAGGAACTTTAACACCGGACCAATTAGTAATCCAGGATTCTAATGTAGCTTTAGGCGGAGAATTTCAAAAAGCAATAAGTACTTCATTATTAAAAAAAATCCCCAAATATATTTTTGAAAAATCTTCTGAATCCAGAACTTTAATAATCGAATACCCGTTGGGTTATGATATTATAAAATTATTCTATAAACTGGATCAGATTTTATTCATTCTCATTCGAATTGAAGGTAAAATCTACTCAAATGACGAAATTAAACAGATTTCTCTGAAAGTTAATAAAAATTTGGATATTAATTTAAAATTTTCTAGTTTATGGGAAATTCTTCAAGAAATTTATATTAAACTTGAAACATATGACTTCTCCCGACCGTTAAAGGCACGATTACCTAATCTGTTTCTCAGTGATGAAGATAAAGCATTAAAAATTGAGGAATTAGTTCCCAAAATCAATAGATTAACCGACTCTAAAGAGCTATCAAGTATCCTCGAATTCTATAAGTTCCAATTTTTGCTTTTTTCGAAAAAACGGAAATTGGGGGAATATGACCCGAATCTATCGCGCCTCTATAACAAATTACTCGAATTGTTATCACACCCTCAAGACCTCGAATTGAATCAATATGATGTGGCAAGTGTTCTATTCAATTTCGCCTTAATTCTCAAGGAGTTAAAAATCTTTGAAGAATCGAATGACGCTTTCCTCAAGGCGGCCGATCGATTCCGCGCATTAAAAATCGATAACCTCGAATTTTTTTCGACTTTCAACTTAGCTTTAAATTTTAAGCAAATGAAAAATCTCGACTTGGCCCTAAAATATCTCCTGCAACTGGAAGAGCATATCTACCAATCCGAATCGGTTTCGAATGGGTTTAAAGGCATTTTCCTTCGCCATCTCGGTGATTTGTATCAACTGAGAAAAGATTACAGTTCCTCGAAATCCTATTACACTAAGAGCTTAGCCTATTTTGAAAAAGATAAGCAAATTAACATTGATTCTGCCCTAAACTATTTGGCTTTGGGGACCATTAACTATAATGAAGGCGATTATTTTGGGGCGAGCAAATTCTTCAGCCTCGCCGCTAACATTTTTGATTTCCTCAATCAAGATATCAGTGAAATCACTAAAAATCTAGGCATCTCCTTCTTAAATCTCTCGAATGAATACCTCCGAACGGTCAAAGTCTTGATTATTGAGAAAGATTTCGAGCGCCTTATCGACCTCCTCCTCAAAGGACTCGACTACTTTTTCCTCGCCAATCTACACCTCGAAAATCAAATGAAGGAGAATACTTTGACTTTAGGTACCGCTTATTCTAAACTGCTTGATACGATCATGGATCTCAAACTTGAAGACGAAGAACGCGATATCTCCAAACGCCTTAGTTATATTCTCCGCGAACATGCCATCCAATTAAATAAAGAATCCGATGCCAAATTAATTAAAGCTCTTGCTAAACGAAATTACGAGAAAATCAAAGAATTCCAACCCCTCAAACTGTATTATTTCATGGTTATTTATAAAACCAACGGTGTGGTCCTCTTCTCTAAAACCAGTACCACTTTACATGAGATGCCTGAACTGGATGAAAATCTCATCGCGGGCATGATTTCCGCCATCTCAGGATTCCTCGGCGAAGTGCTCCGCGGCGACGAAAACTTGTCTCTCCTCGACCGTGATAATATTAAAATCATGCTCGAATACTCTCCCCACCTGATTGGGTTAATCTTCTTAAATAAAGAAAATCCCCAAATCCGAAATGACTTGAAGACTATCCTCTCCAAAATTGAAGAGAAATATCACCCCGACTTCACCAACTGGACCGGCGAAGTTACTAAATTCGCGAACATCAATGATTTCCTCGTTAGGTTGATGAAGTAATCTCCCTCCCGATTACTACCCATGCTATTGTAGCCGATTTTTTTATCAAAAGAATTACTTTTTTTTACATAACTAATCAGGTATAGCCGTATTGGTGAAAATTTGCATACACTTTATTACTTTCTCTATTAAAGATAAGAGCAAGAATGAATAAGGCAAGCCCTAAAATCGAAATTACTATTCCTCCAATAAGGAATAGATTAAAAGGTAAAAACTCAATATAAAATCCTGCTAACATAAATAGGATTCCCACAATAAAGCCAATGGGACCAGAGATAAAGAGAAATTTATTGACGAAATTTAATTTTTCAAAGATACAATCCATACAGACAAATTGATCAAATAATTTATGGTTAATTCGAAAATTATGCTGATTTATATTCCTCATTTCTGATTTAAAGTTCTGGCAACGCGCACAAATCGGAGAATTGCAGGTAATACAGCGGGTACTTATTTTCTCATCAGGATGATGTGGACATTGAGTCCCCTCTCGTTTTTTGGATCGCGCCCGCATCACTAACGGTTTATGAAAATATTTGAAAGAAAAGTAAAAATAAATTGGCACAAGCACTATAAAGGTGATTCCCATTGAACCAAAAGTATCTAAAAAAATACCTAATATGAAGTTTAGAATTACGCCCGAAATCATGAATAGTAAAAACAATTTCTTATGAGAAATTGGTGGTTTCTTTTCAGTTTTTTGAGAATTCATATTAACTTTTCCCCTTCATATCTAAATGCCCTTTATGTCTAAATACCCTAAATAATTTATGTGTGGGTTTAGTCAATTTTCTGCCAGGGCATATTTTCATAATTGATCAC
>CAYGYC010000414.1:0-4151 GCA_964353755.1 uncultured archaeon
ATTATGTTAATTCTAGTTAGTCTTCTTGGATTGTTTCTTCTAATACCGCAAGCACTGCATTGAGTTCTTGACCTGCGGATAAGGTTCGTTCCGCCAACATTCTTACTACTTTTGGGTCTGTTTCGCCAACCTCCAAACGAAATATTGCGTGTTGGAACTGTAAAAGTGCTGCCGCTAATTCCCATAATTCAGCTTCATCCCGTTCTTTTAATGATTTCAAACACGCAATGGATAATTCCATTATTCTTCATCTTTATTTATACCGAAATTGATAGCACTATTTAACCCATTCGGGAATATAATTGTCATTAAACCGACATCGATTGGAATTTTTCTCATAATAACCGTAAAATTTACAATTTAGCTCATTGAGCTCCAAGATTAGTGAAATAATTTGAATAGTCTTCTCACCTTTTTAATTTTCCGCGACTCAATTGTTTTTTGACTAGTTTCCAGACCGTATCGTTGGCATCCAGTAATTCAGCATAAAACTTTTTAGAATTCTCCATACCTGTTAAAAATTCAATTGCAGTAAATTTATTCTTATCCAATCTTCTTTCTTTCTCATCCATACAATTAACACTCCAGAAATTCTCTTACATTTTCAATAATCGCATCAGAGATCTTTCAAACTTTAGATTATCTCTGTTATACCGAAATTACACCTCCATTCTTTTACTCTGAAACTAGTTTAATAACCGACTTTTTTTTAAGAATAAATAGGCATTATTTACCACTCAACTCAAAATAAGTAACTACTCATCCGATAATCGCCAGGTAAATGTGCGAAGTAATTGTATAATCGCCCTAAGTTCGCGACTCTGACATCCCCTATAAAGAGTACAAATAATTTTTATATTAACAAATCAGGAACACATTCACAGAGCGGAATTTATCTATCGCTTCTAACATCTTTTCGGTATCATTATTGAGCGGTTTAACGAAAATAGTTCTTTCAGCTCCGGGAAGAACGTGAAATCCAGCTCCTTTCAATATGGGCATCACATTTTTGGGTGAAGGATATGAAACGCTAGGGATTCCCTTCATTTTTAAACAATTAAGCGCGTAATTCAATAATACTTTTTTTTCTTCCTGGTCTACATCTTCCCGAAAGACCATTTCTTTTAAAAATCCACTTGTAAAATAATCTTTTCCCAGTGTACCGATTTCCTCATAACTAATAATAGAGCCGCGAATAACTTCTTGCTCGGTCAACACAAAAACTTTATAGCGCCAATCCATCTTGCCTTTTAACAACTCTTTTGTCCAAGAGTCGGCCAAATCTAATATAGCACTTTCTGAATTCAATAGATCAACAATTTGATCGATATCTGCATAATTAGCATCCCGAATTATGCCCTTTTTTGGTTTGGTGTCACCGATTTTTGAATCGACAATTGCCAACGCAATTTTTCTGAGAATAGGGTTCAAATCCATTAAAGAATCCATTTTATCTTTATCCAACGCCTTTCCGGCATGCCCATATTTATAAACTTTTTGAAATCCTGCGCGCTTTAAGGTATTTATTCCTCCGCGCCCTGCTATTAAAAAAGCCAGCACCACATCAAAATTCTTCATAGCGAGTGAGGTCAACATTTTCTCAAGCATTGTGGTGGCGATCCCGCGTTTTCGGTAGGCCATTAAGACTTCTGTAATATCGATTATGGCACCCTTACATATTTGTCCTCTGACTATGAGTTTATTGGGGCGTGCAATCATACAGCCGACTAGCTTCTCATTATCATACGCCCCAATGTATAATTGGGTATCAGGCGCATGAAACTGAAGCAGTGCAGTCCCCCATTCTGGATAATCGCGCCACCTCACCTGTTCTGGATTGTCTCCTATACAGGCACAAATCGCCTTATAGTCTGGCTTTTCCATTATACGATAATTAATTAAATCTCCCATTCTGACCATGCATCCCATAGTTATTTAATATTCGCCATGATTTGGAAGCCATAAGGTTTCCACACAAACATGCCCGCTACATTATACCGTTTTTCAAGGAGATCAGCCAGTTGAATAATGCGATTATACCATACGGGAAAATTAGAAGTTTTTGACACCCCTAATTCTTTGGGTAGCTCTAACTCCATTTCTTCGCTCTCTTTTTTGTCTTTCGCCAATTGTTAGACCATCCTGCAAATATTAAGTTCTTAAAAGTATTAAATTTGTAATACCTTATTTTCCAAATTTAATAAATTTTATTTAAAGAAATTGTATTCATGGCTTTCATTTGAATTGCCTTACTAGTTTAATCTGTTCTCATACTATGTGCAATTTCTTTAAACACTAGGGGAATTATGGCAAGTGAAGGGTCTATAAAAGAAATTTCTCTTTAAATTGGTTGGAGTAGCACTTTCCTTGAGGAAATTGGCACTTTTTTCAATTTTGATACCACTGGACTTATCTTTGGAAAATTCGGGTTTAACTAATTGGCGAGCTAAGGTAAAACACTTCTAATTTTATTTTCCATTTATTTTTTATGATTTACCTTTTATACATTCAATATCTTTCCTGAAATCCCTTAACAAAGCACATTTAAATTGATTAAATATAAATTCATCACTTTTAACTTGATCCATATAATTTTCAAATGAATTATTTATTGCAATTAGAAGCCATTTAGGGTTAACTATCAAAATTCCATCTATTATTTCGATTAATTGACTATAATAATATGAAAATTGCCCCGCATTTTTGAATTTGAAGGATGATCTAATATATAAATGTATATATTTGCAATCATCCCTTTTTTTATTATGGAGTGCGTAAAATTCGGGTGTATCGGTGGCGGCATTGCGGCTCGTTTTCACCTGGCCGCCTGTAAAAATAGCAGTAAAGTGAAATTCACCGGAATTTATGAGAAAGACAAAAAGAATACCCAACGAATAGCGAAAGCCTATCGTTTAACGCCATATGATACCCTTGCTGCTCTCTTGAAAAGTGATGTTGATGCGGTTCTTGTTGCGGTTCCGCATTTCTTGCACGAGGAAATGGTTGTCGCGGTGGCAGCGGCAGGAAAACATGTTCTTTGTGAAAAACCGATGGCTACCACACTGGAAGGATGTGATCTGATGATTGAAGCCGCGAAAAAAGTCCATGTGAAATTCATGATCGCAGAAAATCATCGATTTCTCCCAGCGCATCAGTGGATCAAGGAGGCGGTTCAAAAAGGATGGATCGGCGATCCGTTTCTCGTGCGCAGTTATGAAGGTGTTGATGAAATCCCCAATTTAATGCAGCCGGACTCGTGGAAGGGACACCCCCTTAAGGCAGGCGGGGGCGCACTGATGGATATGGGCGTGCATAAATTTGCGACCATGCAATGGATTTTAAACGATCGAGTTGAATCGGCTTATGCGGTTTTAACCAAACAATGCACGACCTTAAAGGAGAAAGCCGAAGATAATGCTATGATGCAGATTCAATTTAAGCGGGGCGTCATTGGCGAGATGGTGGTTAGTTTTACCGTGGTAACTCCGCCAACCAATCAAATTGAAATCCATGGGACACAGGGGACTATCCTTGAAAATCATTCTTGGGAGAAACCAGTTAAAATCAATTCCTTACATGCAGATTTGGGTGAAAATCGCGGAAGATGGTTTGAACCCGCCATTGAACATGGTACTTATCCGAAATATTATGATATTTCAGCGCGCAAGGAAGATGAATATTTTGCTAGCTGCATCTTAGAAGATAAAGATCCGGAATTCACTCCCGAACAAGCAAAAGAGGCTGTTGCTGCGGTGTTAATCGGGTATCTCTCTGCAATTCAAGGACGACCGGCGAGCTATAACGAATTAATGGAAAAAGCTCATACAATAGGTACAAAATTTATTTTAGAAAATCTTCTTAAAGCTATTAAAAACAATTCTCCGTCACAAAGAGATGATGTTAAATGATTTTGTTTAAGCATGACTCCGCAAAACCAAAGCCGATTGGATTTGATAAACAAAAGGCTGCTCAGTTAATGCAACAATATGAACTCGATGCTTTGATTGTCAGTTCGCCCGAAAATGTATTTTATGCATCGGGACTTCCAGTGCGCCATCATGCCATGAATCCTATCCTCTATGCGTTGCGAAATCAATATCCCTCCATGGTTATTATTTATCCCGATGGGCAGGAAAGTCTCATTCTCTGGG
>CAYGYC010000415.1:0-4071 GCA_964353755.1 uncultured archaeon
AAATGAACTGGGGCTTAGCGTGGGGTATGGGTTGGAGTAGCGTTTCTTATAAAGGCGGCTCAGATGTCGGAGTCTATGCAATGGCCCATGCTTTACTCGCATCTAATGGGAGTTACTATTACGTTACCTTTATTGCTAATAATTACGAGGAATTCCGGTTGAATTATGGGCATAATGTCCTCGGACAAATCGGATATGAAGCCTTTTGCATTAAACTCATGCTGAAATTAGCTCAAGACTACAGTTAATAATTAATACTAAGCCTGAAAAAGAAATTCAGGCGTTCCTTTTTTACCGATCAGAATTCCAAAACTTTTTATTTATTCCACAGATATGATGTCTAATAAAAACGCAAATCCATAAAAAACCTTTATAGACAATTTCATTGAAAACATGAAAGTGATGAGGGAATTATCATGACCAATGGCGGTATTTTGCTTGATCCTATTCAATGGATTGGAGCAGCGTTTGTTCTTCTCAGCGGAATTATTACTTTTGTAATATTATTAAAGATTTACCGCCCCGATTTTTTAAGGGCAAAATTAAAATTAGGCCTTTCGTTTTCTACTATTTATTTATTTGTTGGAATTGGTCTATTATTTCTTGCAGTAGAACGAATTTTTTTAATATTTCAAAACCAAAACGAAGGAATAATTGCCGCATATATCGCAAATATTAGCGGTATTATTGGAATATGTGGTTACAATTTCTTTGCCATTTATGCTTGTTTTCCTAGGCAGATCAAGAAATTAGGTATTTTGGCAGTCATTCTAAATACCATATCGATTTTAAACGCAATTTTAATCTTTAAGGGTATTCAAATAAACATGCAGTATGAAGTAGAGTTCCCATTGCACTATATTATAATTTTCTTATTATCTACGGGGGCTATTGTGGTTGAAGTAATAATTATTTTTAGCTATTATTCTTACATCATGAAATCCAAGTCGCTGCCTCATTCACAAAGGGTAGCTTGGCTGGCGATTGCTGGTATCTTTCAAACTTTTGCATATCTTCCAGAAATTATAAAATTAAGTGATATAGTCAATTATTTGCGCGTTCTTTGGATTCCTGCAATAATTCTTCAGTATATCTGTTTCACGCGGTTCGTCGAGCTGGAATGGCCTAACAAAATTCGGCATCTTTACCTAATTCATCAAGAGAAAGGAGTTTCGCTCTATGATTATTCCTTTATTAAAGAAGAACTGAAGGATAGTCAATTGATAGCGGGCGGGATTTCAGGAATTACTGCATTACTTCAGGAATTGACCAGCAGTAAGCATAGGGTGAAGATAATTGACTTAGAAAAACTCAAAATTCTTATTGAATATGGTAATTTTATCATTGGAGCGCTCATTACCGAAGAAAATTATAGGATTCTCCGTAGTAAATTAGTCCAACTTGTCAAGATATTTGAGGATCAAAATAAAGATTATCTGATCCACTTTACTGGGGAAATCTCTGAATTTGAAAAAACTAGTCTACTAGTAGATCAAGTATTTCATTACGAAAAAATATTTTAGTATATCTTTAGGATAAGACATTTCTTTTTAGAGGGGAATCTTACGAGAAAAAGCAACCACCATCGCAAATAAGGGACTGCCCCGTCATATAGTTAGAATCATCGGAGGCAAGGAAGTAGAGTACGTTTGCGATATCATCCGCGGTCCCAATGCGTTCGAGCAAGAGTTTCCCACTCCACATTTTTACGGCGGCTTTCACTAGATTTTCATCATTGAGGTAAATCCCCGTGAGATGAAATCCCGGGCATACCGCGTTTACTGTAATGGAAGGGGCTAGTTCTTGGGCTAGAATTTGGGTCATCGCAATTAGTCCGGCTTTGCTAATAGAATAGACACCCAACGGAGTAGAGGGAACCTTTCCAGCCAAAGAGGACACATTAATTATTTTGCCTCTGAGCTCGCCGATTAATTCTTGTTTTTTCATTTTTTTAGCCAACTCTTTGGTAACCAACCAAGTGCCCCGTAAATTAACGTTCATCACGTCATCCCATATTTTTTCAGAAACTGTTAGCAACTGACCTGTAGAGAACGTGCCAATCCCGGCATTATTAATTAGAATATCCAATCGCGGAAATGTCTTGAAAACGGTCAAGGCCATAGCCTTAATATCCTCAATTTTACTAATATCACATTCGATGGAAAGCGCCTCATTTCCTTTTTCTTTTTTAATTAAATGCACGGTTTCTTCTGCAGTAGCTCCGTTTCTATCGATGGCAATTATCGAAGCACCTTCCCGGGCAAATCTTAAGCTGGTGGCACGACCAAATCCAGATCCGGCGCCTGTAATGAGCGCAACTTTATTGAGCAGCCTTTTTTCTTTATTTACATTCATAGAGAGTCCTCATTATTCCAATTATTCTCACTACGATTCAGTATTAAAATGAGTAGGAAACCTTATTTAAATCCTTTAGAAATTGCTTATTTAGATGGTGAAAAAAAATGACCTTCGATACATTTTTAACAGGTGGCGGATTGAGCACAGTGACATTGATTGCGGGAATTCTCTTTGCAGTACAAACAGTTTTTGCATTTTTATTATGGCGCAAAGGACAAAAGGAATTAAGTGATCTGTTAAGAGTTATTTCTTATCTAGTTGCATCTGTTACACTCATAGTTTCTGCAAGTTTTTCTTTCCTCGCATTAGCCGAGATTGCAAGATGGCTTTGGGATTTTGTTCTCTATTTACTGATCATATGCGCTCCAATTGCCGCAGGGCTCCAAATTTACCTCTTCATCGCTGAGACTTGGTTTAAAAAGGAGGAAAAAGCTTAATGCAAGAATTGACCTTTGTCGTAGTTATAGGATTAACAAGTATAATAATGGCTGTATTCTTTTTCATCCGAGGACTGTATCGCTACAAGGCGTGGCACAATGGTGAGAAGGATGAACTTTGGACTTTTCTTGCCCTAATTATAGGCGGTATTGTACTAATACTCATTGGGCTTCCTGTAGCTTTATTTGGAATTCCAGCAACTGATCAATTTTTATCTGCCACCTCGCCAGTACTGATTATCCTAAGTCTTGTGCCTATTGGCCTATATACCTTTTATTATTTCCTCAAATGGTGGCGCACAAAGTAGCAAAAATTTCTTCTTTTTCTATTTTTTTTTATTTTGAATGAAAAAATTTTCAAATAGAGATGAATCCAAAGGATTTCTTATTCGTTTTTTATTTAAAGCCACAAAAAATTAAAATAAAGTAGCAATCATTTTTGTCTGTGTTTTCCCTTCTCTGATAGAAAGATTTTTTATAACATACTCGCTGAGTTATAATAACAGCCGAAAGGAAAGTATTGCATGCCGGAGATAGAACCGTTCAAGGCGTATTATTACAAAGTGAAGAATCAGGCGGAATTTGAGAGTTTAGTCGCGCCGCCTCATGATGTCATTTCAGAGACTGAAAGAATTGGATTTAGGCAAAAAAATCCGGATAATATAGTGCAAATAATTTTACCGGATTCGTATGTGGAAGCAGGACGGACTTTGAATCATTGGATTAGCACGAAGCGAATACTTCAATTAAAAGCGCCGGCTCTATTTGTCTATGAAACCAAATATTTGTATAATGATGAGGAGAAAAGGCGGTATGGTTTAATAGCGCTCGTCAAATTATCTGAATTCTCCGAAAAAAAGGTGTTACCCCATGAACGCACCTTTAAAAAGGTAACAGAAGGGCAATTAAATCTCCTGCAGGAATCTCACGCAAATTTCAATCCTATTTTCTTTATCTTTAATGGAAATGAAGTATTCACTCAAATGATTCACAAATATAGTTCTGCCGCGCCATTTCGCAAAGCACGAGATCGCGATAATGTAGAGCATACCGTGTGGATGGTAGATAATCCTCAAGATATTTCGATTCTTCAAAAATATTTTAAGGATATTCCTCTGGTTATTGCCGATGGGCATCATCGTTACAATTCCGCATTGATGCATTCGCGGGAGGGGGGCAATCCCTATATCATGGGTTTAATCGTTGATATGAATGACCCCGGCTTACAAATCTACCCTACCCATCGATTGATCCGGTACATACCTCACTTGAATAC
>CAYGYC010000416.1:0-4058 GCA_964353755.1 uncultured archaeon
GTAGCGGTTATTCATTTGATTTTTACCGCTTCTTTCTAAATACAGATGCTCTCATAGTCGGATTGAAAAATTGGGTAAACATTCCAAGAAGTTGCCCAAAAGTTGGTCCGAAATCGGTGCGTGAAAAAATATCATAACCCATATTTGGTTCATATAATTTTAAAAATGAAGGTAAAAGTTTCAATTTATTGGGAGCGTCTAAGAAATAAAGAATATCTCCATAAAGGAGGAATCGGCATTTAATTCCGAGTTTGTATTTAAAATTTTTCTTAATATCTTCTCCTTCGATTAGTAATTTATAAAGTAATGCTGGGAAATCAATTCCTGCTTGAATTGCAAGTTGAGTAGAACCCCAAAATCTTGGATTTATTTCCATTAATTTTGGAGTATTATCGCGGGAATCAATTTTAAATTCAACCATGGCAACTCCAATCCATTTAAGAGCCTTTAATAACTTTTCTCCAAACTGTTGGACTTTAGGGTGAGATGTGCTAATACGAAGAACACTTGGCCCTCCAGAAATAGGATATTGCCGCAAACGTTTATGAATAAACATGGCCCGAGGGCGATGTTCTATATCGAATAATGCTGAAAAACCATAAATTTCATTACCAGGAATATATTCTTGAATTATAGGATATGGAAATTGTTGATGAGAGAGATAATATAGTTGAATTAGCTCTTTAGGAGAATATGCATAATAGAGACCACGCGATCCAGAACTTTCTTGAGGTTTAACTACAACTGGAAATTTAATATTTTGTGCAACTGTATGAACCTCTTGTAAATCATTAATAAAATACGTTTTGGGGGTGGGGATATTATTCTTAATTGCGATTTGTAAAGTATTTTTCTTATTCCATGCCTTAATGAACGTTGAATAATCGACAACTGGAATTTTAACATATTTAGCAAATTTTTGTTTGTATTTAGAAAATAAAAGAGTACTCTCAACTGAAACAGGAAAATAAGCTGAATATTTCTTTTTTTTACAAAGATTATAAAGGATATTAATAAATTCATTTGGATTTGTTTGAGGAGATGGATAAATTAACTTATAATTACAATATTTTGAGAAGAAAGAGGTTGCAAAGGGAGTAGTTTCACCAGCTGTAATTTCAAGTTTTTGTTTTCCTAGGGATCGTATGACGGCTAATGCATGACGAAGTATTGCATCAGTAACAAGAACACTCAAGATTATCTTTTCAGGTATATAATTATTTTATATAGCGTTTGGCATTAATATGGGTAAGATTCTTTATTTAATTCTCCCTTTTTTTAGGAAAATTAATTATTCGAGTTTTAAAAATAGTAAAGAGAATCTGAAGACCATCTTTCAGGCGATTTATATTGGATTTACGAAAATAATTGACAGGGCTACTCACGGGAATTTCGCAGTAAGGGATGCGTTGGCGGGCTAGTTGCACAATCATTTCGGTTTCAATATCATAGCCGTGGGATTTAAGGTGGAGAGTGGAGAGGCAGTTGCGTTTGAAAGCACGGAAGCCACATTGGGTATCCGTAAAATGATGATGAGTCAGTCGGTGAATGAGAAAGTTGAAGAGGCGATTCCCAAAGGTGTTGATGGCAGTAGTGACAGGGGAATTTTTGTTATGCACAAATCGAGTACCTAGGACAGCTTCTATTTTTCCAGCGATGAAGGGTTGGAGGAGGAGAGGGATTTCTTCGGGATGGTGATCGCCGTCGCTGTCCATGGTGACAATGATGGTGCCGCGTGCATATTTAAAACCTTCGCGTAAGGCATAGCCTTTGCCCCAGTTGTGGCGATTGTGGATAACAGTCACATTTCTTTCGCGACAGATAGGGAGGGTATGGTCATTTGAGCCATCATCGATAACGATAATCTCATAATACTTGGTAATTTGTTGGAGGATGCGTTGGGTGCGGTCGATAAGAGGGCCTACTTCCTTCTCTTCGTTGAAGGCAGGCATAATAATAGAAATCTCAGGGGATCGAATACTCGGGAGGACATGGTTGTAGAGGCAGACCGGAGTCAGGGCTGGAGTAGGCGCGAAGGGCATGCCTGAACCTTTGGTGTGATGTGATAATTCCTCTAGGACCATACTATCCCCTTGGATAAACTTGTAATATGACTGGATTTATAAAGCTTTATGAAAAGTGAGGGAAACGGAGTCGTAGCTTCCCAGGCACCCGGAGGTGCACGACCCCAGTGAGGGGGTCGCAAAAGGCTTAATGGGAGGGGAGAAGCGAGGGAGCGCATAGAGAGGCGAACTCCTGCGCAAAGTGTTGGAGTAAGGGAAGAATAAACGATTTAATATTAGTTGGGCAATGAATAGCAATATGGATGAAGAGCCCTTTGAAATCGAAATGGAACAGGAGTTTTTCTTTGCCAATTTTGGCGATGAGGCATTCTCGTCGATATGGGCCCGCTTTGGCGAAATACAGTTTGCCAACGGGTATTTTCTTTTTAGTGAGAACATAGAGGAATTTTTGCTGTTCCCGTTCGATTTGGTAGGCATTTTGAAGTACAAATTGGGCACAATTCAATATTGATTCTCGTACATTCCTCCCCAACAGTTGGAGATGTAAAGCGCCATGATCGACCACGGACCATACATAGAATCCAGTGGGAGGATTAAAGGGGCTCATGGTAGGAACGCGTTGTTTTCCAAGGGCAAGAATACGTGCATATAATTCTCTGATTTTAGAAGATTCAAATTGTTTTGATTGAAGAACTTCATTCATGAGGCGAAGAGCTTCACTTTTCGAAACATTTTGAGCGATAGCTTGATTGGTGGTGTGTTTCTTCGATCTATATTGGATTAACCGAGTTTGAAAGGGTTTGAGATGATCAATTAGATTTTGATTAATTTATCTTCGCCTCGTATATGAATGTGGATAGCCTTTTGATTCTATATTTAAATGGAATATTGAAGTACCACTCTCTAAAGGAGGAGAGCTAATTCTGATAATTGCGAAATCATTTCTAATTATACTCATACCACCTTCCCAAAAGGTTGAGAAGCTGTGAAACACGTTCCCTATTAGACTCTTTTTGAAAGACGTATAGAATTTCATAAAAAAGTGATGGAAAGTTATATTTAAAAGTAATGTTTTAATATGATATCCTTTGATATGTGATGATACATTTGGATACTAAGTGACGAAATCATGGAATCGGATGAAAGGAAGCAGCAAGTGCTATTACGATTATCCGGAGCGTTAGTGGATCTATTAAAAAAGAAAGCAAAGGAGGAAGGGATGGGTTTAGCACGATTTTGTGAGCGATATTTGGAACTAATAAAGTTTCTTGATCTCCAGCCAAGTAATGGGCAAATTAAAACGCGGCAAACGAGACACCGGTTGATATTAATCCCTGCGGTTCAATACAATGAGATGTATGGGGCCAATGCCACGTATCGGGAAGGACGGCGCTTAGGATTAGAGTGGGCGCCTCTATTAAGTGAAATTTCAGTGGAAGATACGCTCGCATTATTCTCGCTGTATGGCTGGGGAATTTTTGAATTTCAAGCAGAGAAGGAGCGAATTATCAATTTCAATCCCCCCATTTCATCAGCCGAATTTATTCGGGGGTTAATTGAGGGGTTAACTGGCTTAAGCTTAGGAATATTAACAGCAGACAGGGAAGTCTTTGTCTATCAAATTAAAGTATAGGGAGTTAGGTCATGTCAATATAAAATTTTGTGGACTTTACAAATAATCGTTGAATGTTTCAATAAAATTTTTAGAGGAATTTTCTAATAGGTCTTTGTTAAGTAAATTGTAGCAAGGATCATTTAAATGAATGAAATTATTAAAGCCAAAATGCAGAAAGTGAAGGAACTCCTTCAAGGGAAAAAGGTCGTAGTGGCGTATTCGGGGGGCGTCGATAGCAGTGTGATAACACGCTTAGCCAAGGAATTTTGTACCACAGTGCTGGCAGTGACCGTTCATTCCAAAATTAACCCACCTAGTGAAATTGAGGATGCAAAACGGGTCGCAGAAGAAGAATTGGGGGTAGAATGGCGATTGCTCGAAATTGATGAACTGAAAAATGCGAATAATCGCCATTCTAC
>CAYGYC010000417.1:0-4030 GCA_964353755.1 uncultured archaeon
TGTAACTCAACCCTTTCAGGGTTGATCATCATCAAGGCTAAAGCCTTGAGTTACAGTCTTTGGACTTTGGATTTGATTTGTCATTGATTCACCTTCGGTTCATCACTTCGTGCGAGCTTTGACATTTGACATTTTAGCTTTTGGGCGATCCTCCAAGATAGGCATCCACCATAGCCATCATCTGTTGCTTCTTAAACCCTTTGAGTTGTGCTGCACCTGTTGGGCAGGCACCGCAGCAGGTCCCGCAACCCTTGCAGACGAGTTCATCGACTTTCGCCACGTTTCCCTCAGGGACAACGGCGATCGCGCCATAGGGGCAGAGGGCTTCACAAACCTTGCAACCACAACATACCGATTCCTTTACCGTAGAGACAATTCCGTCAGTGAATAGGGATTCACGAGTTAAAAGGGTCATCGCCCGCGAGGCTGCGGCCTTCCCCTGATAAATGCTCTCCACAATAGAGATAGGGCTTCGGGCCATCCCTGCTACAAAAATCCCCTCTTGCATGAAATCAACCGTGCTCAACTTTTCATAGGCTTCTTTAAAGAAACCATCCTCGTCCAAAGGAACACGAAGTAACCTGGCAAGGATGTGGTTGTCCTCCGGCGGTAAGACGGCTGAGGCCAGCACCAAGAGGTCTGCATCGATCTCCAAACGCTCACCGAGGATAATGTCATTGACCGTCACCTTCAGGATATCTCCGGCTGCCTTCACCTCTGGCATTCTATCCAAGTCAAAGCGAACGAAAATAATCCCCTTTTCCCTCGCCTCTTGATAGTAGGATTCTCGAAACCCATAGGTCCTCATATCCCGATACAAAATGTAAACATTCATCTTAGGATGCAATGTCTTGAGGCTGATGGCGTTCTTGACCGACTTGGCGCAGCAAAGTCTGCTGCAATAAGGCCTCACCTCGTTTCGAGATCCCACACACTGAATCATCACGATCGTTTTGCTTTGGGCGACCCTTTCGCTTCCCCGATCGATCTCTTCCTCTAATTCCACTGAAATCAGAACCCTGGGATCCTGGCCGTAGAGATATTCATCGGGTTTATACTCCCGCCCCCCTGCGGCAATGATCGTAACGCCGTGGTTGATCTCCCTCTCTTCTCCCGAGGTCGTCTTGATACGACTTGTGTAATCCCCTACCCTGCCTTGATAGGACATCAATTCAGAATTCTTATAGGCGCGGATCTTAGGATTCCCGTTCACCTTTCCAATCAGATCCGAAAGGTAAACCTGGACGTCCCCTCCCTCCAAAGTGTGGTGGATCCTCAGCGCATGGCCACCCAATTGGGAAGTTTTCTCCACCAAGTGCACGTTAAACCCTTTATCGGCAAGGCTAATAGCGCTCACCATTCCTGTAATTCCTCCACCGACTACAAGGGCCGAAGAGTTCATGGTCTTGGAGAGGCGATGCAAAGGCTCCAAGAAGCGTGCCTTGGCCACCTCCATCCCGATCAGGTCCTTTGCTTTCAGTGTGGCCTTCTCAGGATCATGACTGTGAACCCGAGCACACTGGTCCCTGAGGTTGACCATCTCCATAAGATAGGGGTTCAGGCCAGCTTCTCGCAAAGTCTCCTGAAAGAGAGAGCCATGGGTAAAAAAGGAACAGGATCCGATCACCACCCGGTTTAGCCCGTGGGCTTTTATGGCTTTCTTCATCTCATCCCGGGACTGCTCTGAACAAGCATATTGCCTATGATCGCAGTACGCGACTTCTGGAAGAGCATTGGCAAACTGTGCTAACGAAGCAACGTCAACCGTCTTTCCAATATAATCCCCGCATTGGCAGAGAAAGACCCCTACCTTCGGTGCCTCTCCAGATATATCCCTCTCGGGAGGATACTTCTTTTGCGGAACGTGATCGAATCTGGCCTTTGCTAAAATCCCCAAGGTATCTGCAGCAGCACCACTGGCCTGCATTGCAGACTCGGTCATATCGTTGGGACCGCCAAAAGTCCCGCAAACAAGGAAGCCCTGTCTGGATGTCTCCAGAGGAGAAAATGGCGATGACCAGCAGAAGCCATAGGGATTGAGATCAATACCAAATTCCCGACTCAATTTCTTAGCGGTTACTGCGCATTCAAGGCCGATCGAAAGAGCCACCATATCAAACTGGGCGGTCGATACTCCGCCCGTCTCACTGGTATAAGTGACCACCAGGCCTTTTCCATCCTCTGCCGCTTCGATTTTGGAAACGCCGCTGCGGATATATTTTACTCCGTACTGCTCGTTTGCCCGACTGAGATATCGTTCTGAATCCTTGCCGTAAGGCCTTTTGTCCATAAAGAAGATGGTGGCCTCAAGATCCTTCACATATTCTTTGGCAACGATAGACTCCTTCAAGGTAAAAGAGCAGCAAGCTGCAGAGCACCAGGGATTCCCAATTTTTGGGTCTCTGGAACCCACGCATTGAATAAAAGCGATGCGCCGAGGTATCCTGCCGTCAGAGGGACAAAAGAGGCCTGTTCGTTCATGGATCATCTTTTCAAACTCGACGGCTGTGACAACGTCTTTATACTTTCCATATCCGAACTCAGGCAAGGAGCTCGGGTCAAAGAGCTTAAACCCGATGGCCATGATCACGCCGGCCACATCAAGTTTAATCTCCTCAGGATCGGATTTAACGGTCACGGGATACAACGGAAGCTTGTCACAGATGGGACAGCCCCGCTCATTGATTTCTGGAAAACGCTGAATCGTGGCAGTAAAGTGACCAGGTTCTCCTTCGACCTTCACGACTTCCCCGTGGCGAAACAGGGTGATCTGAGGATGGGTGACGACTTGGAACGCTTTTTCGCTCACCTGGCACAACATGCACCTGTTACACTCCTCCACCCCTTTGCAACAGTTGTTCGCTGCCGCACCCATCAAATTGCCTTTTCTCTCCACCAGATTGACGTGGTATCCCGATTCGGCCAGATCGAGTGAAGCTTGAATCCCGGCAACCCCGGCTCCTATCACCAATACGGAACCTACCTTTCCATCCATGGTCCCCATTCCCCTTTTTTGCACTTCAGACGCTGGACTTCAGACTTTAGACACCAGACTCTTTCTTTTGTGAGAACACAAGTCGTACGTCGTTATGGGTTACACCTTACGCCTCACAACTAACACTTTGCGATAAAAAGTTCATTCTCATGTCTGAAGTCTAAGGTCTGATGTCTGAATTACAGTTCCTTTCTATCTCATCTTTAAACAGGCTATGCCAGCTCTTTGGCAACCCGACTCAGCAATTCCCCTGGGTTAAGGGTGAAAGATTTTCCCTTCTTGGCCACAATCGATTTCATCAATCGATATCTCACCTTCTGGGAGAATCTATCCAGTTCCTTCGCCTTCTGGAGAAAAGATGAATCAACATATCCCTCCTTTACCGCCATATCCCTCAACACTCGCATAATATCGGTAAATTTCACATTTTGAGGACAGTGGCCGCTACAAGTGAAGCATTGGGTACAGTACCAGATGAAGTCAGAGGAAAGCACTCTCTCCCTCATCCCCATCAGGACCATCCGAATGATCTTCCTTGGATCGAAGTCATTGGAAACCTCACTCACAGGACACCCTGCCGTACAAACTCCACAAGCATAGCAGACCTTTAGTTTTTCTCCTCCGGGGTGACTCGCCACTTCATACTTAAACTTGGGGTCTAACTCCGAAGACCGAATGACCTTCTTTGTCCCTTTTGCTTTTCTTTCGACTTTGGCCAATCTTCCCACCTCCTCCATCTGTTAAAAAAATCTTTTATCCGGAATCAACCTCTCTCTCCAAAAAATCCTAAAAAGACATTGTAAATAATTTAATTTGCCGCACCATTAAAAAATAGCCGTCTTTTTTTGTCAAGAAAAAAATGAGTGATCTTTATGATGAATCTTCATGATGTTTATAGAAGGTTAAATTATTATTGACAACTACCCACCAACCCTTATACTTATTTTAACTTCTAGTTACTCCCTTGGCAAGGATGTTACAGATGCGATTCGGTTTCCATATCTCAATTGCAGGAGGGTTCTCAAGGGTGGCCGA
>CAYGYC010000418.1:0-4002 GCA_964353755.1 uncultured archaeon
AAGGTGATGTCGCCATGGACAACCAAACAGCCTTACGTCTTAAGAAGAAATTAGCTGAAGAATTCCGGGATCAATTGACCATAGGTATTCCCACTAATGAAGATGAATTAGGATTGCGCCGACTGGCTGCTCAGATCAAAGCTAAGAAGGTTATCGTTAAATTATTTCTACGTCATCCATTGCATGCAAAACTTTATTTGTTATTCCGTCCGGATCCCATCAATCCAACCGTTGGCTATCTTGGTAGCAGTAACCTAACCTTAGCAGGATTATTACAGCAGGGCGAACTGAACGTAGACGTCCTTGATGGTGATGCCTGCCAAAAGTTGGCAAAGTGGTTTGATGAACGTTGGAATGACAAATGGTGTATTGATATATCAGACGAATTGGTGAGCATTATTGAAGAAAGTTGGGCCCGAGAAGATTCGATTCCTCCTTATTATATTTATGTGAAGATGGCATACCACCTTTCCCAGGAGGCCCGAGCAGGTCTCTCTGAATTTCGCATTCCTAAAGACTTTGGAAATAAACTTTGGGAATTTCAGACCGCAGCGGTAAAAATTGCCGCTCACCATCTCTCTCTGGAGTGAAGAATCAACTCTCGATTCATCTTCTTTGCCGAGATCATTTCTCACTTTTTACAACAAATTATATTCGTTGGTTTGAAAAAGCTAGGTGTGATTTATTTGGGATAATTAATTATGTTAATTTTTCTGAAAGCTTTAATTCAAACAGATTATTTAAAATTGGATCAGAAGTCGAGCTAGGAATATTAAAAATACTTAAAAATCAAAGAAAACCTATTTTAGTTTCTTTCTGTAAGGGTGGCTCCAAGAAATTCTATTATCGAAATGCAAGTGGATCCTATTACAGGCTTTTTACTATGAATCCTCCTACTATCCGGGCAAATAAGAAAAGCCTCATTTCTACAACCTTAAAACTTCAACCTGTTTCAGTGGACCCTGAGATTTTGGTTGCTGTTTTTAGTAGCACTCTTTTCCATTGGTTTTGGACTTGTGTCTCTGATAATTATCACATTACATCAAAAGAATTTGAAGAATTTAACTTAAATTTAAGTCAGATGAATAATAATGATGTTAAGCTATTGAAAATCTTATGCGATGAGCTTATGAAGGACTACATGGCTCATTCACGAATTCGGATTGAACAAGATAAAAGAAATAACATCGAACGTGAGGTTCAAATATTCGAACCCAGAAACTCCAAGCCGATTATTGATAAAATTGACCGAGTACTAGCTGGACATTATGGTTTCAACGATGAAGAGTTGGATTTCATAATAAATTACGACATCAAGTACCGCATGCGAAGAGACTCGGAGGATTCGGGAGAGGATTAGAAGGGGACAATAAGAAGGAGTCTTTCTTGCAGACCTTAAGTTTACGCATTAGATATCGACCCTTAAAAATTGGATGGTGTGTCCGGGATGATAATAAGGATGATTTTCGGAGGGTGCTCAGGTTTACACATACGTTATGGGGTGGCAGACATAATCCCCTAATTCCAGTTGATGATTTTGCCTTCGCTAAGCAACTTGTGAACACTTTTCGAGTTGATGCCCTTTATCCAGCTGCCAAAGCTACGATAATTCAAGATTTTATTCAAAAGTTCCTCTATCTTCCTTGGCCCTTGTTCAACGAAGAGCTTTTTATCGACGAACCCCTTGGCAGGATAACGACATTGCTTGACGTACAACATCCTGCGCGTCGTATCTATGACGAATATATAAAATACCACACCATGCCACCGGTTTCTTTCGATTTTTTCGAATGGGATATTGATGACCCGTTAAGTGATGTGTTTTTAGTAACCTTTGGAAGTTACCCTTCGAAAGAAGAAATTGGCTTAGACTATCGTACCCTTGCGGAAGGCTATTTGGTAGGTCATCGGTTTTGCTTGAAAGCTAATCAACCACTTCCTGAGAATATCTACAAGGTTTTTTCCCCATGCGAACTTAGCACCTACAATCTGTATTATGACCGTACTCCTGGTTGGCAAAATCCTGGTTTCTATGTTGGTGATGCTTCGGATTTCACTGACATAGTTAACTTTTGGAATCTTCGGGCCTCAAATATTGATCTTCTTTTTTACGACCCAACTCATGCTAAACGATTGGATCCGTCACGAGACGCTTGCCTAAGGGAATTACAGAATCAACCTCCTGATCCAAGAGAGTTGAGTGACCGGATTGCCATATGGTCCAAATCGCGCGATATCAATGCAGACTTATCGGTCTTTGGTACTAAAATAATAAGATGCACGGTAAGTTCAGCAACTTGGAATGGGTTAAACGTTAAGCCTCCTGTTACGCATTTCGAAGAGCAATCCGTGCTTGGTTCTGTGGCTGATGATGGAGAGACCCCTTCGATTACTTTCCAGCTTCCGGAAAAGCCTTTTTATCATGAAACTGATTTCTCAACCCAACACTTAGTTCTGTCTATCTGCCCAGTAGTCGATATTTTGAAATATCAAGGGAGGACGTTTCGAATTCCTTTCATCCCGGAGTTGAACGAATACTTTGGCCGAGAGTGCCATTTTATCTGGAATGAAGCAAGGGCGGAGGCTGAAGGTCTCGGAATTATCATCAATGTGGCACAAACAGATTTGACGTTACGTGCGTTGGAGAATCAGAGACTGATTGCCAAGGTCTTTGAGGCCTTCGGTATGAAAGCCGAACCAAGCCAACCTGGGCTTATCAGTTCTCAACTCATTAAACAAATGGGTGGCTCCCAAGGGTGCCGGGTCTTTAAAATTTCTGGAGTCAGAAAACTAATTGAGAAGTATAACCCGTATCAATCTTTTACTAGAAGTGCAGCTGTTCAAATTATTCGTCAGATCGATCCTGATACTGGAAGGCCACATTTCTCACAGTACGAAAGCCTTTACGTCGAAAAGAGACGGGGAGGGAAGCTGAAACCGGAAGACGCTTTTATATATTTGGTCAAAATGGGGGTTTTTAGAGTAGGTCTAAAGTTTGACTGCCCAAATTGCCAACTCGAATTCTGGTTATCATTAGATGATGTTAAAACTTTGGCGCAGTGTGAATATTGCGGAAATGAGTTTAACGTAACTCCACAATTACGTGACCGTGATTGGGCTTACCGTCGTTCAGGTCTTTTTGGACGAGAGGATCATCATGAAGGCGGGATTCCTGTTGCCCTTACGCTTCAACAACTGGACACGATCCTGCACATACCTTTGATGATTTACACCACTGCAATGAACATTAAGCCAGTAACAGCGCCAATTGATGAGTGTGAAACAGATTTAGTCGTGCTTACTCAGGGCTACGGTGGGCGCGTTCAATTAGTGATCGGGGAGTGCAAGACACACAAAGAAATTACTGTGCAGGATGTGCAGAATCTTAAAAAGGTGGCGGACGCGCTTCCTCGGGAACGAATCGAGGTTTTTATTCTTTTCTCTAAATTGGCTCCCTTTACTGTTGAAGAGATAGAACGTTGTCGTATCGCTCAAGACCCTCATCAATATCGCGTAATACTTTTATCGGATAGGGAGTTAGAGCCCTATTCCGTTTACGAGCGCACAGCAAAGGAATACGGTATCAACAAGATCGCGATCTCTTTAGATGACTTAGCAAGAAATACCCATTTAGTCTATTTTGATCCGAGACAGAGGGTTAAGTAAGGTTACGAAAGTGCAGAAGATAGATTTGGTGCACAATCCTTCTTAGAAGCGAGTTTTAGCAAACTTATCATAAGGAAAAATGACTCGCGAGGAACTTCTTGAACTCATCGCTGAAGTCCAAACCCCTAAGCGACTTTTTGGGCAGAGAAAAGCATGAAACAAACAGATCTTGATATCCTTCTTCGAGAAGGAGAGGGGTCAATGTTGGAGTATAAGGAGTCCTTTTCTCCTTCGTTTGCCCGAGACCTCGCTGCCTTTGCCAACAGTTCGGGAGGGAAAATCCTTCTTGGAGTCCGTGATGATGGATCGGTAGTGGGGATACGAGACAGTAATAAG
>CAYGYC010000419.1:0-4000 GCA_964353755.1 uncultured archaeon
CAATAAAAAAAAGGGAGATTAAGCTTCTTTTTTCGTCCAGAACAAGAAATAGATTCCGATATAGCTAAGGAGCGCGATTGCCAATGGTAGCCCCAAAGTTATTCCAAGCAAATAATTTAAAATCCAGTCTGTACTGATATCAAACCAGATGACCACTGAAATATTGAAGACAATAATAAAAATAGAAATGAGTGAAACAGTGCGTCCTATCTGGTAACGTGTCTCTAATTTAATTTGTTCAATATGGAGGATTAAAAGTAGAATAAAAGGAAGGATTAATATCACCAATTGACAAAACAACATGAAGTTAAATAGGTCGATTACAGGTAACATTAAGGTCATTAACGGAGGATTAATCCAAAATGCCACATGTATTGCAATTCCGACAAGTATGATGACAATTAACAATATTGAAACAATGAGATTCCTTGTTTTATCTTTCACAATAGTTCATTCCTCATGAGTTTATTTTACTAATTCTTTTTTCCGTAAGTGAGGTATTGCTACAATGACCAGCAACATGAGAAGCACCGGGATTAATTCGAAGCCGGGGATGCCACCACACCCATTGCCACAAGGTACAGTATATTCAACTTGGACGGTAACGCTTTGATTGTTAATAAATACTAGTATATGCGGGATACCTCCTGGAAGACTTAAATCCCAATCTCCGCTTGTCCCATTTACATCCCATAACGCATACGGGGGGATCTTAAAGTAAGTTAAATAATAACTAACGCCGGAACTATTCGAGATAAAAACCAGGAGTGTAGCGTTCGCGGTAAAACAGCCTTTAACGGAAGGACAAGGTTGTATTTGGGCATCAACAAGAGGTACAGCATAAATTTCACCAGAGTTTATCTGATTGGTTTCTGAAGAAGCAAAGGTAGTTGCAGGCAAGCTAAGACTAAGGACTGATAGAAGCATTGCGATTACAACAATCTTATACAGATATTTCATTTACATTCCCCATTTAATTGAAACCACAATATGATTTTTTATAGTTAACTTCTCCCGTTATAGATTGATCTAATATAAAAGCTTTTTGACTTTTGGGTAAAAAGAGAGATCGCAAGGATTCCTGAAAATAAGTTCATTCGTTTTTGGGAGAATTTCATTTATTTCTGAAATTGTCAAATAAAGTTTTCAATTCTTCGAAAGTTACATCTCTATTTTGAATCGTCAAATCAATTACCTTTAGATCCGTTCTTTGATAGAGTTTTGTAATGAACGGATGGGAGATTTGTCCGATTGTGCCGAGCACTTTTTGGGAATTTAAGGTGTCCCAAACAATTGTTTGAAATTCCGTGGAAACTAATTCCATTTTTCCAATCTCATCAATGATTATTAGGTCGGCGTTTTTCTCAAGGGCTCTTTTTATGCCAGCAACGCCAATCTGGTTAAGATCTTTCAAATTTACGCGATACTGAGAAATTTGAGGTCCTTCGGGTTGGTCTTTATGCGCTAAAATGCCTCTCTCGCCCGTCATCATATCGACAATTTCAAATCCGAGACGATTTCCTTCCCGTATTTCGGGGGTGCTAATGCCTCCAATAATTTTCCCCTGTTGTTTTAGTAAGGTCACCAATTTCCGAATAAGAGTGCTTTTACCACTCCTGGGTTTTCCGCGTATTAATATATTCAAAACCATTCCTTCTAAAGTATCTTTATCATCATTCTCTTTTTTATTTCATAAAATCCATTAGGGTATGTTGTTTTTTAAAATCGTGATAGGGTAAAGCCGTCGCTTGTTTGAATTCGTTCACATCTTGGGGCGAAAATCCTCTAAAATGATTATTAAAATTTACAATCACTTCCTTTATCCCTGGTTGCCGTTCCCAACTACTCAATTTGCGTTTTACTTCTTCTAGAATTTGATCCTGGTTCCGTTGAATGCGATTGAACGAGGTTAATTCCCGATCGCCAATCAACCGGATATAGTATCGGCTCTGATTCTCTAAATAAATCGGCTGGATGTTATCCTTGTAATTTGTTACCAATACCGCCTGATTCCCATCCACGAACTGATTTAGGAGGGAGGGGTCAAACCAGGTAGGATGGCGAAATTCGATAAAAACGGGCGTTTCGGCGGAAAGGGGTTGCAAAATTTGGGTGACTTCCTCATAATGGTCCGCAGTATATTTGAATTTAGGGGGAAATTGAAGAAGATAGCCGATTAGTTTGGGTTTTAGGGCGCTCATCCGATCGAGAAAGAGCGTAATCAGGTCTTGGTGATTGGCCCTTCTATGAGTAATATTTTGCCAGACCTTAACTGTAAATCTGAAATTATCGGGGACACTGTTTGCCCATTTTAAAACCGTTACCTGTGTCGGGAGATTATAAAAGGTGGAATTAATCTCTGTAAATTCAAAGAATTTCGTGTAATAGGCTAACCATTTCTCTTCAGGAAGATGCTTCGGATAAAACGGGCCTACCCAATCCTTGTAGTCCCAACCGGCACAACCAACAATGATTTTTACCATTTCAGATTCATTTTATTCCTAATTTCTTCTGAAGCTCTTTGAGAGAGAGGGTATTCAAAATATCTTTTTTTTCTAACCACCCACGACGCGCAACGGAAATCCCAAGATCCATGTTGGTTAGTTCAGCTGCGGAATGTGCATCAGTTCCGATAGCCAATGGAATGCCCTTCTGGCTTGCGGCGCGACTATTAATATCAGATAAATCTAACCGGTTTGGGAAGGCATTGATTTCAAGGGTTTTCCCATAGGTTTTCGCGGCATCGAATATGGCAGTGAGATCAATATCAGAACCCAGGCGTTTATTTAAAATGCGTCCAACGGGATGTCCGAGAATGTGTAAGAATTTATTCGATAAAGCCCGTACAATTCGGTCTGTGATTTCTTTTCTCGGCATTTTAAGTTTGGAATGGATCGACCCAATTACAATATCCAGCTGGCTTAAAACCGCTTCTGATAAATCCAAATTCCCCTCGAGATCAATATTCACTTCCGCGCCGGCAAAGATATGGATATCCTTCTCTTTCTCATTTAAAGTGCGGATGAATGAAATCTGTTCGAGGAGTTTTGATTCATTCATGGCGTTCGCGATTTGTAGGGATCCAACATGATCGGTTATGGCAATGTATTCATGACCCCGTTGTTTTGCCGCGGCAACCAGTTCCTCAATGCTGTTTTTCCCGTCACTGTAATTAGAATGTATATGGAGATCTCCTTTGATATCCTTGACTTCAACTAAGGTAGGCAGGGCGTTTTTTCGCGCGGCTTCAATCTCCCCCCGATCCTCCCGGAGCTCGGGCGGAATCCAAGCCATTCCAAATTGTTTGTAAATTTCTTCCTCGGTTTTACCGGCGATCTTCTTGTCATTTTCCTTTAGGAATAGCCCATATTCATTCAACTTATATCCCATTTGGACGATCATGGTACGGAGAGTTACATTGTGTTCCTTAGAGCCGGTGAAATACAGAAGCGCCGCGCCATAACTGGCATCATCGACCACGCGGCAATCCACTTGGATTCCTTGTTTAATAATGATCGTTGATTTCGTAGGACCGTGTGCCACTACCTCTTTAACTAACTCTAAATTCGTAAATACCTGCATTACCTTTTCGGGCTTTTCAGACGTGATTAGAATGTCTATATCGCGAATAGTTTCTTTCTGCCGACGCACAGATCCTGCAACATTAATCTGTTTTACTTCTGCTAATTGTTTTAGCCGATTGACAATTCGATTCGCGATAGGTAAGATATCACCCAATAAGCCGCGTTGCGGTTTCCGAAGATCCGCAATTCCATCCAAGATCGCCTTTTCCGTTTTTGGTCCAATCCCTTTGACGCGTTGGACCCGATGCGATCGGGCAGCTTGTTCCAAATCCTCAATCGTTTTGAGTTTCAATGAATCATATAGGAGTTTTGCGGTTTTCGGGCCTATGCTGGGAATATTGGTCATATCCACGACAATTTGGGGCACTTCTTTCTTGATTTTTTCGTAATATTCTAATTTTCCGGTGGTAATCAAC
>CAYGYC010000420.1:0-3988 GCA_964353755.1 uncultured archaeon
AGTTAGAAGTCGGTGACTTTGTTTCTTGGCGTGCATCTGGCGGTAGAGCTAGAGGCAGGATTACACGCATCAATCGTGATGGAGACCTAACCGCGCCAGAGAGCGACTTTACTGTCACAGGAACACCAGATGATCCTGCTGCCCTAATACGCATTTACGAGCAGACGGCTGAAGGCTGGAGAGAAACCCCAGTTATCGTTGTACACAGATTCACAACCTTGACAAAGATTGACGAGCTTCGGTCAGAGAACCGTGCTATCAATCAGGAAGCACCTGCTTACATGAGAGCTGCTGCTAGGCGTGGACTTGAGTATTACGAGCAGGGACTTGCTGGAGACGGTGTAACACCTGGAACTATCAGAGAAGCTAGAGCTATGGCTAGTGGTGAAGTTAGTGATGACAAGTGGGTCAGACTTTCAGCTTGGATTGCTAGACACCTACCAGACCTTGATGCCCCAGATGCAAACCCAGACTCGGACAACTACCCATCAGCAGGTGTGGTTGCACATTTGCTTTGGGGTTCTGGTCCAACTAAGAGAGCCGCACAAAGAACCAAAGACTACGCTGATTCGGTTGTTGCTAGAATTAGAGCAGAGGAAACTAACGGTATGAGAACACACAATAAGTGGCTAGATGTAGCCAGAGCCATTGCTCTAAAGATTGACGGCCCTAGGTCAGAGTCTAAAGAACCAGAGGTTCGAGTAAACAGCACCGAGATTGAAGTTCGGGCTGAGGGCGATGGTATGAGCTTTAGTGGTTATGCTTCTGTGTTCAACTCACCGTCTGAGGATCTTGGTGGCTTCATTGAGTATGTTGCTCCTGGTGCTTTCAAGCGCTCGCTACAAGCACGCAACGAAATCAAGCTTCTCTGGAACCACGACACTAGCGAACCATTGGCTTCGGTCCGTGGTGGAAGCCTTCAGTTAGTTGAAGACAGCCGAGGACTAAAGGTAACTGCAAAGCTACCTAATACAACTCGTGGTCGTGATGTTGCCGAGCTTCTTCGCTCAAAAATTATTGACTCAATGTCATTTGGTTTCAATGTCATCAAAGACTCTTGGTCAAACAACGGTTCGGTCAGAACCTTGGAATCTGTAAGGCTCTCGGAAGTCTCAGTCGTAACTTTTCCAGCATATACGGCTACCACTGCAACTGTTAGGTCTTTACAGCCAACCATTGATGCTGACGAGCTTGCCAACGCACTACTCAAGCTAGAGTCTGGCGAAGACCTAGACGAGAAGTCAGCAACCCTGATTACAGATGTCGTTGGTAAGCTAAGACAGCAACCTGAATCTGAAGTTGAGCCTGGCGACAATGGACTGGCTCTGCTTGACCTAAAAAAGAAACAGCTCGACCTACTACTAAAAAGGATCTAACTATGGCAACCAAAGATGAAATCAAAGCTGCAATTCTAAACGCGGCTGGCAACCCATCAGTAGGCGTTATTGCTGAGATGGCAGACCAGTTCGCTGAGGCCGTGGCAGCCCTAGAGGAAAAATCTTCGACACCTGCTAAAGAAGCCAGGGTTGTCGAACCTAAAGAAATCAGGTAAACTGATTTCCTGCCCCTCACCAAGTATTCCCTTCCTTGGTGGGGGGCCTTTTCTTTACCCGAATCTTTTTCGGTTGGTAGCCTTGTATTAGCAGTTGAGTGTTAGCACCGCTGTATCTGTTGAGTGTCAGCACCGCAGGAATCCCCTACCAATAACTATTCAAGGAGACTAAATGTCTGAATTTGTAAAGTCTCAGGTAGAAGTTCGCAACAACTTGATTGCTCAGGCACGCGAGGTCCTAGACCTAGCTTCTGCCGAGAACCGCGGACTTTCAGCTGAGGAAAACCAGAAGATTGCTCGTATTGAGGCTGACATTGATCAGCGCGATGCAGCTATTGACACCGCACGCAAGCTAACCGAGCGCGAGAACCGCGCTAACGAGGCTGCTGCAACACTAAACACCACTCCAGAGGAAAGCCGTAAGTCTGAATCTGACATCTTCCGCTCAATCGCTATGGGAGAAATCCGTGGCGGACACGAGTTCAAGTCAGAAAAGCGTACACTTACTTCCTCTGACAACACTGTTCCAAAATCCTTCTATGACCAGGTATTCCAGATTGCTAGACTTGCTGGACCAATGCTTGACATCGGACAGGTTATCAACACAACCACTGGTGAGTCACTAACCATCCCAACCCTAACTGCTCGCTCAACCGCGACCATCAAGGGACAGGGTGTTCAGATTTCTGACTCCGACCCAACATTCAGCTCAATCGTTTTGGGTGCTTTCAAGTACAGCTTCCTAGTACCTGTTGCAAACGAACTATTGAACGATGCAGGGTTTGACCTATCAGCACTTATTGCTGAGCAGGCTGGAAACTCAATCGGATTCGCAGTAAACACTGGTCTAACCACTGGAACTGGAACCGTTGAGCCTACTGGTGTTATGACCGCTGCTTCTTCTGCTGTAACTGGTGGAACTGGAGTATCTGGTGTTGCTTCATACGAGAACATCATTGACCTAATTTACGCACTAGACGGACAGGCCCGTCTACTTCCTGGTGTTGGATTCATCACTGGTAAGTCTGGCCTAGCTGGTATGCGTAAGCTAAAAGATGGTGCAGGAAACTACATCTGGACCGACTCTGCCGTTCCTGGACAGCCAGCAACCCTGCTTGGCTACCCAGTTTACGAAAATCCTGCCGTGGCTGCTACTGGCACAGCAGCATTTAGCTTGGGCTTCGGACACATGCCGTCATACAAAATTAGAACCGCAGGCGGAATCCAAGTGGCACAGTCCAGCGACTTTGCGTTTGACAAAGATGTTACGACATTTAGAGTCACAATGCGTTGTGATGGAAATTTGACGCACTCAAGCCATGTCGTCAAGTACAAGGGTGGCGCAAGCTAATCCCTAGCTAAAAAGCTGAAAGACCCCAAGCGTGTAGGTTCGCTTGGGGTCTTTCTTTTGCTATGCTGAGGACAAAGAAAGGCAACCTACATGTCAAAAATAAAAGGGACTGTTTCCGTATTCTCAAACTCGCCTGGTCAGCCTACGGGCTACGGCATAGCTGCTGAAGCACTAATACAAAGACTAAAAAGAGATGGCGCAGATGTAGCTGCTATTTCTAACTACGGCAACGAAGGAATCAAGACTCAGTTCGCCACAGAGTACGGCGATGTTCCTGTCTATCCCCGTGGATCAGATGTCTATTCAAACGACTCAGCCATCTTGGGCCACAAGCATTGGCGAGCGCTAAACAAAAAACAACCTGACTTACTTATTACGCTTTACGATGTTTGGGTTTTTCAGGGTAAAGGCTGGGATGGAATAAATGTTGCATCTTGGACACCGATTGACCACAGCCCAGTTCCACCAGCCGTAGCGCAGTGGAGTGCAAAAGAAAATGTCACGCCTCTTGCAATGTCAAAATTCGGTCAGAAAGAGCTACAGGCAAAAGGCGTAGATTCTATCTACATTCCGCACTCGATAGATACAAAGATTTTCAAGCGCAGGGAGAAGATTGCTGGTCAATCAATCGAGGATTACATGGGCTTTGGCAAAGACCGCTTTGTTGTCGGCATGAACGCAGCTAATAAGTCTGGTGGCATTATTCACCGCAAAGCTTTTGGTGAAAACCTTATGGCGTTCTCTATCTTTTGCAAAAAGCATCCAGACGCAATCCTTTACATTCACACAGACCCAGTTAGCGGTCATGGTTGGAACCTGATGACCCTTGGGGAGATTCTAGGTATTCCAAAAGACAACATGGCTTTTGTAGATCCAGTCAGCTACCGATTCGGTATTAGCCAAGAAGACCTAGCAGGAATCTATAGTTCGTGGGATGTGATGCTTGCCACAAGCTATGGCGAAGGATTCGGTATCCCAACAGTAGAAGCTCAAGCCTGTGGCGTGCCAGTCATCGTATCTGACTTTGCTGCTTCGGCTGAGCTAATTGGCGAAGGATGGACAGTAAGCGGTCAGCCTTTGTACGA
>CAYGYC010000421.1:0-3986 GCA_964353755.1 uncultured archaeon
CCTTGCGGCATTTCATCTTATAGAAGTCTGTGCAGCCAAACAGAGAATACATATAAATAAACACCAGATTGTCCGCCTCGTACTCGAGAAGAATGAATTTATTTTCGGAAAAAATACAGAGCTTGTTTGGAAGACTTTCCAAAAAATTGAAAATCAGTTAAGACCCAAATTTGTATACGGCTCATCTTGGGATAAAACTGATTTTGAGAGAATAAAACTTGCATTTAAGGAAATTGAAAGAATCTGCTTAAAGGTGCTCGGAAATGAATGATGAACTGCTGGAAGATTTGAGGATAGTTGGGAAGGAGAAGGATGTGAAGTGCATAATTGTTTTTGGCTCGGTAGCAAGGGGCGAGACTGATGAGAGAAGTGATGTGGATGTATGCATTATCATGAATAGAATAAATGATCTGTCCGAGGAGCAGATTAGCAATAAAATTCTTAACTTGGAAAAGAAATATAATAAAAACATCCAAGTAATATTTACAGACAAAAAGTTCGAAAAAATTGATAGAAACTTACTTGAAAATATTCTAAGCGAGGGATTATTGCTCGCTGGAGAAATACCTCCGATTTCTCTTCAAAAACTGGAACTTCAGCCCTTCGCGATAATCAAGTATGACTTGAGCGGACTAGCACATGCTCAAAAAATGGCCATAAAAAGAGAACTCTATGGACAAACAACCTTTAGAAAGCATAAGGGAAAAACCTACAAATCTGAAAAGAAAGGTCTCGTGGATAAGCTTGGAGCAGAAAGGATAGGGATTGCATCTTTAATGGTTAATGAGAGATCTGCTAAAATAATTGAGAATTTCCTCGAGGAGAATGGAGCCAAAATAAGAAGAATCAGAATATGGATAAGCAGGGTATAAATTTCAAAAATCGTATCGAAATTTCAGAAGTAACTTTTCCTAATTAATCATAATCTCCGGTAATGACTTCAATTTTTTCGTTTTCTGCATATTCCTGGTTTTTTGGGTCAATATCTAAAGTAACCAGCAATAATTTATTTGGTCGTTGGTATTTTTTTGTATACAACTCTGCAACTTTTAAAAAATGGAAAATATCTCTACTATCAGCTTTATATTTCACTTCCATTAAAAAATGAAATCCATTTTTAATAAGCACATCAACATCAGTTCGATAATTCTTTGAAAAGACTTCACCAGTTTCATCAATCAATTCAATCCATTCAATTTTATTAATATCAATATTACGATTTTCCAATGTTTTTTGTAATAGCTTCAATATCGTCCTTTCTAATCGTATACCTGATCTTTGCCCTAATGAATCAATAGAAACTTTCAAGGTTAAAAAACCCTTGTTCATTGCATCTATAAGCGCCTCAAACCGCTTATCCACCGCCTCAAACCGCTTATCCACCGCCTCAAACCGCTTATCCACCGCCTCAAACCGTTGTTGTATTACTTTCATCGCTTCAAGAAACTCAATTTTCGTTAATAGTTCTTCTTTAGAGTAGATTTTCATATATTTCTCTAATTCTTTTTGCACAAGCTGCTCGATATAATGTTTAATATCTGCTTTTAGCTCGATACTCATTGAAGAAGCCCCTATTTTACTATCCTATCATAAGTGGGAAATATAACTATCATACTTTATATCGATATTCTCTCTTAAAAAAGAAATGGATTATAAGTATCAAAATTTTTGTACTTATCCCAAATAAAAAATAACCGGGCTATCAAACGTTTTAATTACAATGTTATATCTCTAGGATTCTATTTCTAAAAAATAATTGATTTGTATGATGACTAACCGAAAAGTAATGCTGCAAGATCGATTTTCTTTGCATTTATGCCCCATTCTCCCTCTCAATAAGATGCGATTTAGAAATAATCATGTCACTAAGTCTCTCTCTTATATTTTTTTCTTGAGTGCTGCTGGAATACTTACCATTACGCGAATAGTTATTTTTACTATGTTTTTAGTTGTCATAAAATTTCACAAAATACCAATATTCAAAAATTGCTATCACTCGGAAAGGCGGATGGGATAAACGCCAGATTTTAAACAGGTCTGAATCATAGCATTATAATTTGCAAAAGAGATAGCAGGGTTGATGGAATGCGCATCAGAAAGAATATACCCTCCGCCTGGGGCACAATATTTAAGTAACTTTTCTACATATTGCTCGATTTCTTCTCTAGTTCCTTTGGTCAGTAAATTTATGGTATCCACATTACCAATTAAGGTTAATTTATCGCCGTAATCTTGCTTAATTTGAAAAATATCCATGGAGGCAGTCGGTTCCATGGGATTTAATCCATCAATTTCGGTCTTAATCATTTGTTTAAGAATCGCATTCACATTTCCATCCGTATGATGAATTACTTTGACCCCATTTTTATGGCAATACCGCACGAACTCTTTCATCCGAGGAAAGATGAACCGAGTATACTGGCGGGGACTGATTAGCGGTCCACTTTTATAGCCTAAGTCTTCCCAATACATCAATAACTCAATCGAATGGGCCCGGACTAAATTCTCCACGACCTCCTTAAAAAATTGTAGAAGCCGATTCACCACTTCTTCCATGAAATCCGGATATTCAAATAGCAATCTGGTATAGTTTTGAAAGCCAAAAGGTTGCCATGAACTTTCAAATATACCTTGAATCCCCGGAAGCACGTATGGACCTTCATCTTTTGAGGTCTTCAGGGCTAGTTCATACGAGAAATATCTATCTTTTTGATTGGCATCTGGAGGTTTCCATTTATCGTATTTCGCCATGACCTCATCTAAATTGGTTGTGTCATAACTGAACATACCCCCAATATAATTGGTCAGTTCTAGTTCTGGGGTAACAAACCCGGTAAAGATTCGTCCAAATTCATCAATCATCTGGGCATTCGGGGGAATCTTTAAACCGAATATAGCGCGATTTGGACCTGTGTCCAGTCCAAGAGGTAAACTTGAAACGGGGAGTACAGCTAAATCTACTCCAATCGTTTTAAATAGCCGAACCATTCCCCGAGCATTTAATCCATAAAGTGCGACAAGTTTTTTTTCACCATACCCCTTTACCACATCAAAACTTTCGATAGCCAGCGTAAAAATCGGCACGCGATCAGGTTCCTCATGATTAAAGGTGGTTAAAATGCGTTCTTTTGAGTTCATAAAAATCCCACATAATTACTAAATTATATGTCTTTTATAGCTCCTTTAAGTACAATTGGAGAGTGGAATTTTGAACAGTATTTACCAAAACAAGTAAATGCGGTTTAAGAACGCAATAAATTTTGAGAAAGCTCCCAAGAAAAAACAATCGCTCAGTCAAATGTTTTAATTAAAACATCATATCTTTAGGATATCGTTCCCCACAAAATTACTGATCCATATGATGACTGATCGAAAAGCAATCTTAGTGCTCAGTGATGGAACCTATTTTGAAGGGATAGGTTTTGGTGCCACGACAAGCGTCGAAGGAGAAGTGGTCTTCAACACCGGAATGGTCGGCTACCCCGAAAGTATGACCGATCCCTCCTACCAAGGGCAGATTTTAACATTAACCTATCCCTTAATAGGGAATTATGGAGTTCCCGATCCCGATGCCCGGGATAAATGGAATATTCCTCGCTTCTTTGAGGCAGATTTTGATGAATACGCACCGAACCAATTGACGGAGCAACATTCTCAGCATCCCCATCCACAGGGAATTAAAATCACCGCCTTAGTCATTCACGAGCTGTGTAAACAACCCTCCCATTGGAATTCAAAAATGACCTTAGAGCAATGGATGATTAGCGAAGGTATCCCGGGGATTGAAGGAATTGATACGCGAGAATTAACGAAAAAATTGCGTGTTCATGGAGTGATGTTGGGATTAGTCAAAGTCTGTGAGGAAGGCGAGGAACCAGATATTGAGCGGCTCGTAAATGAAGCAAAGAAAGTTCAGGATCCCAATGAAAGAAATCTCGTCAAAGAAGTAGCCGTTCAAAATCCAATAATTTATGAAAATACCGGAC
>CAYGYC010000422.1:0-3979 GCA_964353755.1 uncultured archaeon
AATCGCAATCTTCTGTTTTTAGTATCGGGTTCTGCTTACGCGTTCAGTATCAACACGTACGTTATCGCAATAGGAATAATTGCAAATCCTATCTTTCCGGATCAAACCACAGAGTTTGTTAATGCGACAGAAAACTGTATTAATATCTCTTTAGGTAAAAAACTGAAGATTTTAGCCCCCTTCATTACATTAGATAAGCGAGAAATTTTGAATCTTGCAATAAAGCATAAATTGCCAATAGAATTGACGTATTATTGTCACAGCGGTAAAACCAAACCTTGTGGTAAATGTATTTCATGTAAGGAAAGAATCGCCGCAGAAAAGGAGATTGAATTTAAAAGAACTTGAATAACGCACGATGCTATATAATAGTAATCGATTAGTATGTAATTACTTAAAATTGGGGGTTTGTAATGAGTGGAGGAAGCTCTTTTGGTAGTCCAATAAGGAAGGAGGATGAATCAGAAAAAATATTTCAAAGTAGTGTTCAAGAAGCCGAAGAAGCCACAAAAATTGAAAGAACTAGAAATGTCTTCATAAGTTTTCACGTAGCTGATGAGACTTACGTCGAACTATTACGACAACAAGCAAAAGATGAAAAATATGAATTGGAATTTAGAGATTATTCCGTCAAGGAACCATTCGATGAAAAATGGAAAACAAATTGTAGAGAACGAATCGCACAGACCTCTTGTACAGTAGTGATGATAGGCGAAGAAACGGCGTCAAGAGATGCAGTCAATTGGGAAATTGAAGAAAGCTACCGACAAGGAAAAAAAGTGATTGGTGTAAGAATAAACCGTGATAAAAACCATCCGATTCCCCAAGCTCTAAAAGATCATAATGCGCCGGTTATTAATTGGAATCTTAAAGAAATTCAAAAATTATTGAATGATCCTTAAGATGGTGAAAAATGGAAACCGAAGAAGAATTTAAACGAAAAGTACTCTTTGATCAATATAAATTGTACGTTGAAATGGCTGACAGGATTAGTCAAAGACGATCACTGACTAATCAATTTTATCTGACGGGGCTGTCAGCTTTGATCGTAATACTTTCATTTATAATTAGTAACCATCTTTATCAAAATCTATTAAATTTTGTAATTTTTGTCGTTGCTTTCGTTGGAATTTTATTATGTATAATCTGGCATTTCCACATCCAATCATTCGGACAACACAATACTGGAAAATTTGTTGTAATTCATGAAATGGAAGCAATGCTACCATTTGCTCCTTATAAGCGAGAATGGGAAATCTTAGGTGAAGGTAAAGACAGAAAAAAATATTTTCCTTTTACACATATTGAAAAATACCTGCCGTTAATTATGGCAGTAATCTTTGTATTTCTAATAATATGTGCCATCGTATCGTTATTGTCACCAGACAAAATTGTAAATTGTGTCACGAATTGTTCGATTTTAAAATAATTTATTAAATTGATAAACGCCTAATTGCGTCAATAATACTGGCTGTATTCCATCCAACTATTTCTTCTGCTACTGATTGAACAGCCTTTGGAACTACTTGGGCTCCCCACGGTTTAACACCGATTATTGGTTTGTTAAGGTTTCTTGCGATTTCAATTTCTTTCAATATCCAATCACTTCGCGGTACGTACATTCCAGCGACAATTATGACGGAATTTACGGGACGAATCTGATTATAAATTCTTTGAGCAAGTTTCGTCATAGGTAGAGGATCATGCTCTGGGACACTATAGTTTCTCCAATTGAAGTACGGTACGGTTTTTAGAAAATCGACCATCTTATAATAATCGCTGTTGTAATTCCATGCATGGCTGATGAAAAGATCATAGGTTTTTAGAACTGGCATCTCTATCCCCAGCATCTTGTATTAAATCTATACACATAATATTTTTACAATGAGGTGTGAAAGTAAGATAAATACACCGTCAGCTTCTCCACCGTGTCCGCCTCGACGCATCGCGACATTAAGTCGCAAGCCGGGCACATCGCACGGCCCAGTTCCTTCTTGTCCAAGTTCAGTGTCCCGCGTTTGTCGTGGAGATCGTAGAGCAGCTTCAGGTACTTGCCTTCCGCAATGCGGGGGATCTCGTCCTTTGCCCGGAGCCCTTTCCACTCGTACAGCCGCCTGCCGCCTTTGCCGGAGTTGCACGGCTGGCAGACACGGATGGCGTTGTCGGGAATATCCGGGCCGCCGCAGGACCGCGGCAGGATGTGTTCAATAGTCAGCGGGCCTTTTGTTCCGCAGTAGATGCACTCGTCCGGCTTCTCGTGCTCCCGCAGCCATTCCCGGATGTTCGATGACCAGATGATTGTCCCGTCACGGAGCTGGATAAACCAGCTCATCTGGAATGCCCGCTGGCTTAAGAACATGGTAGTTTTTGCTATAAACGTTGATGCAGCATTTTCGAGCAATCAAAAATTTGTCCAATATGAATGTTGAATTGAAAGACGTTTCTTTGAGGAACGATTGGAAAATGACTCGACTCTCTTGTTGTTACTTTCCCAAACTCACCATCCGCTGACGTGCAACCGGTTGTACAGTGTTACTGGAGGAAAAAATAATGTATTAAGATATGGTAATTCCTTGTCAAAAATAATATATACAGGTTAATAGTACTTCCAATTATGAATCAAATAAGAGATTATGTTAAACTCACATGTACAAATCCGAAGTGCGGGAAAACGTGTGAATACGATGTAACACCTGAACCATTTCCAACAAAAGGAAGGACATTTTCTTCTCCTAGATCTAAACCAACGAATGAATCCCCCTCACAAGCGGGAGAAGGAGAAATACGTCTGTTTTACGGACCCTGTGTTGAATGTTGGCAAGATTTTTGTGTAAAGTACAATGAAAAAGACATTTATAAAAAATAATTAAGCTCGAATGGTGATGATATGAGTTCCCAAGGTCAAGATGCAACTGATAAGAATACCCAAGATCAAAATGTATCGGATACTACGCCAGCGTGGATAAAAAAAATTGATGATTATTACGATAATTTAGAAAAAAATTATGTCGATAAAACCAGTGAGTTTTCAAAAATATTTACGACTCTCAACGGTATCTATGTATCTATACTCGTTTTTTTGGGATTATCCAGTGAAAAAATTTTGTACCAATTCCCATTAATATATAAAATTGGTTTTTTATTGCCGATTGTGTTTTGGTGCATAGGTATGTACCATTTTTTACAGGTTCAGGCGCCGTATCTGAAACTATGCAGACCCGGGGATTATTTCTGTTATAAAAGGGCAATATCTGAATCTACAAGACATAAGGCTGAACATTACAGAAAAGGGATATTCTTTTCATCAGTCGGGATTTTTCTTATGTTTGTACCAATCATTGCAGGTTCATTCTTCATGAGTGTGGCGGATCCATTTCCTCAAAACTCACAAGTTGAATTAATTATTGATGGTAGTTATTCATCGATTATTAAAGATTCACAAATCACTTTCTATAACAATACGAATAAAACCATTCCTCTTACTTTAGTGATAAAAACCGATGATTATTACAGAGTGAAAAAATTGGACGGAGACACTCTTAATATCCCGATTGCTTGGGTTAAAATGGCGATAATAAAAAAATAGTTGAATCATTTTTTCATTGTACAGAAATTCTATTTTTACAAAATAGACTGTCCATATGAAAAAATTAAGGGAAATTATTCTCTAAAATACTTAATGAAAGATTGGTTACTACTATATCTTTTTATTTCTAACAAAAATTTTTATACTTGAAATATGTATCATGAATCATGACATACTATGGGGCGGTATATCAAAAAATTTATGAAGAGTTGGTCGATCAAACTGCTGGAATAGAAGTAACAGTCGAACAATATCATAGGCTTGTACCCTATTCTAAACCCGAAGAGGTGAAGTGTCTCAACTATTTTATTGGACGAAAGTACGCTGAATATACATCTGATCAAAAGACTTCATTCACTCTAACTGCAGACGGGATTGCTGCATTTATAAAAT
>CAYGYC010000423.1:0-3979 GCA_964353755.1 uncultured archaeon
CGATTAAACACCAAAACGACACGCCACCGAGAAGAAATACACGGAACAGAGGCGTTACATTTGTTTTATGATATAGAAGAAGGAGAATTCTTAAGCATAGTCAAGGAAATCATAGGAAACGACATGGTAATAAAAATAGTAAGAGAGTTAAACACCAAATCTGAAATTACAGATGAAGAACTCGCCAGTAAATTCGAAGTTCGCTTGAATGATATCCGCAAAATTTTATACAAATTATATGAAAACAATTTAGCCGCTTTTCGTAGATTGCGCGATAAAAACACGGGTTGGTACATTTTTTTCTGGACCTTAACACCTGAAAATTTAGTTCATTTGATAAAAAGCAAAAATAAGCAAGTTCTTGAGATTTTAAAAGCCCGGCTCGATTATGAAAAGAATCATATTTTTTATCGCTGTCCTAATAAGTGCGGCGCTTGTACCTTTGAAGATGCGATGGAGATAGGATTTAAATGCGCCAAATGTGGCACTGCATTATATAACGCTCCAAATACTGACACCATTAATGTGCTCAGAGAAAAGATTAAATTCCTAACGGATGCAATAAATAACAGCGAATAAACTAAAAAAAGAGAAATAAAAAAGTTTTTGAACTTCATTTTCGACTATTTAATGAATAGTAACGGACTGCTCTTCTTTAATATATTTTTCTTCTTTTTCTTTGACATTAGCATATGGAATTTCCGTATCATACAATTCTCGTTTCAAAAGGTCGCGAATGGCTACCCGAATAGCTTCACTTCTATTGGCATACAAACCCTTCTGAACTAGGTCTTCTAGACCTTTTACAAAGGCTTCTGGGATATTTACTGAGATTGTCTTCATAGGCTATCCACCCCAAAAATTATTAGTTTCATAATTTTTTAATTATATTCATAATGACCTTGACTTTTTAAAAGGTTACTTTGTTATTTTAGTCGATTGCCCTTCGGTAGTTATATGGCAAAAAAGTACTCTTCCTTTTATAAACTAGCTCTAATTTTACCATGCAATTATAAGGAGCCTTTGAAAAAAAATACACCCTAAAAAATTCCCATAAGGAAATATTTGATTAAATCTTTATTTTATCTAATAACGCGGTTTAAAACTCAATAATTTTCAATTTATTAAAAAACCCTCTTTTCCTAAAGAAAAATTCACTGGAAATTTTTATGAATTTTTATACAGTGAATCATCTAGTAGATTTATTGTAGTACCTTGAATATTTGTTATAGTAAATTACCATTTTATTCAAGGTATTGCACGACTTCACGTTCTTTCTTTTCTTTCCGTGCTCGTTGTTTTTCTCGGGCAGCGAGCAAGAGTTGGTAAATTAATTTCGATAATTCGCCACTTTCATTATAATTCATGTTTTCTCTATCGTTGTCATCGCCGATGACACCTTCTTGAACCAAATAATCAAAGCTCTCTTGGATTTCTAATTTCGAGATCCCGAGATTCTTCGATACTTCATCTAAAGGGATTTTTATTTCTCCCGTGGACTCATGGATTTTATTACATTCATCAAGGGCTTCATAGGCGACGCGTAATATTCTTTCCTTTTCTCGTTCTTCCTTATTGGTTGCCATATGGAATTACATCCTCCATTAGTATTCTTAGTAATTTTTCCTTAGATAAAAAATGCTTGAAGGGTATTAGTAATTTTTTCAGTGAGATTGGGGAGCGCAAAGTTAATTTCTTCGACGGTTTCAACCACTTTATTGAAAAGAATGATATAAAAAGTCTTATTTTTGATAGAGATTGGCTTAAAATAGATCCAGCCCCCAATTTTGCCTTCAAAAACCTCTATTTCTTTTCCATATTTCATTAATTTATCGGCCATGGTCGCTAAACGGGGGGCGATGATATTGACTAATTGATAACTCTCGGGATCGTGGTAACATTCACTGAAGATCAGGGCATCTTGATCTAAAAGAAGGATAGTGTCAGAACGGGTAATTTCAAGGAAATCCTCCATCATTGAATCTAACAAGGTCGATTTAGGAGACAATTTTAAAAGTCCTTTGGAAAAGGCTTTCCGTAAGGTCCAATTGTTATAAATTGACGTTTGAAATGTTACATAATCGAAATTGATCAATTCCTTTAATTTATTCTCAAGTATTTGGATGTGTGCTTGGATATTGGGATCATTAATAAGATCCGGATCAATTTTATGAAGGCAAATAACGAAATAGGGGACTTTCTGATGAGGTTCTTTAAAATATCCAATAATATCGGAAAGATATTGGAAACATTCCCCAAATCTACTCGAATCCTGAGTATCAATTATAAAAAATAAGAGATCTGTGGATTCTAATTGATTAGTTTTAATGTAGGTTTCCCGGAATTGAACTTGACCGCCCAAATCCCATTTGATTATTGGAATGCCTAGTAGATCGAAATCCGAGCGCTCAATACCTTTGGTTGGGGAAAGTGAATTTAATAAGCTAAATTTATTTTCAAGTACTAATAAAATACTTGTTTTTCCGCTGTTGTCCAGCCCACAAAAAACTATTTTAAATGGTACTTGAGATCTCGAAATCGGGTTCATCTCCTACATGAAGAAAGACTGAATTATATTAGAAATTCGCTCCGTAAATTGTGGGAGATTCTTGTCAATGGTTTTAATGCTATCGGCATGATTATTATAAATAACAATATAAAACCGCTTATCTTCTATATTTAAATCGCGAAAGAAAGCCCAACCACCGACCTTAATCTGAAAAATTTCAAAAATTTTTCCATATTTAATTATTTGGTCGGCCATGATGGCAAGATGCGGGGATATAATTTGGCAGATATTATAACTATCGTTACTTTTCGAACATTGGCCAAAAAGTAATGCATTATCATCAAGAAGCAGGACGGTTTCGGATTCAGTTTGGGTCGCAAACACTTCAAGTTGTTTATCTAAAATTTGCGATTTAGAAGAGAGTCTTTTTAGCCCATTCGAAAAAGCGTTAGTGAGAGACCATTTTTCATAAATGGTGGTTTCCAGGATTTCCATGTTAAAACCTCCAGCTTGTCGCCGAAAAACCTGCGTGGCCACTTGAATATTACTTACTATCCGGTCATTCTGTTTTAAATCGGGATCAAATTTATGAAGGCACAATATAATAGGGGGATTCTGATCTAACTTTCTAAACATCTTTAAAATTTGTTCAAAATAATCGCTCGCCTCTCCAAAACGTGAACGTTCTTGAATATCCAGGATAAAAAAAAACAGATCTGTTTCACTGAACGTTCGTTCATTTGCCAAATAGAATGTTTGAAATTGCTTTTGGCCCCCGAGATCCCAGCATATAATGGGAAACCCCAAGACATCAAAGGTTTGTCTTTCCACTCCCATAGTGGGGGCAGGATTTAATAAACTAAATTTATCTTCAAGGACATAAAGAATCGAGGTTTTTCCACTATTATCTAATCCCGCGAATATAATTTTAAATAATTTACTTTTCGCAGTCATTATTGTTCGTCCTTTAACGACAAGTTCTTCTGAATGTGTTAGCTTTTATCAATATGAGATTGCTTGGTTTCTATTACAAATATTACAAAAATTGATAAAACTTTTTGCTCCTTTGAATTAAGTATTAATAGTATTTTTAAAAAGTTGTGGAAATTTTGGTATGTTAGATTGTGAAAGGATTATGGAGCAAGCTCGGAAAGTATTAGAGGGGAATCTGGTTCGCAATAATGAATTCTTCTACACCTGTCCTAGTCTTGGGACATATCAACATCAATGGTTATGGGATAGTTGTTTTCATGCCATAGTTTGGTCGCATTTTAACCTAGAAAACGCTAAAAAAGAATTGATTAGTCTTACCAAAAAACAATTTGCCAATGGTATGCTTCCCCATATGTATTATTGGAAAAAGGCAAGAGGGCTCGCCCCGCGGGTAGCTGATTGGCTTTACAAGGGAATATGGCCCGAAAAAGATAGGAGCCACATTACCCAACCCCCCCTCCTTGCCCAAGCGGTGGC
>CAYGYC010000424.1:0-3926 GCA_964353755.1 uncultured archaeon
GATCGCGCATATCCTGCCGATAATTTCGGGTATCTGTGTTAATGCTTAATGTTACAAAAAGAACAGCGATCAAGACGGGTAGGATAATTAGGAGAATTTTAAATATTCGTTTCATGTGACATCTATCCTGTAATTCGCTTTAAAGCAGGGGCGGCTTGGATTTTATGCCGATTTTTTTCCCGAAGACTATTCAATTTACGGTATTTTTCGTTCGTTGGGTCATAAGTGTTCTTACTGATATTCTCCAGCATTTCATCCAAGGCTTCATATGTTATAGAAAAGCTGAGTTGTTGCGAGACTTCATCCTCAGTCGTTTGTCCTTCCCATAATCCTGCCGAAGGCTTGCGGGTAATAATCTTTTCGGGCAATTTCAGGAAACGGGCCAGTTCGCGGACTTCTCGTTTATAGAGATGGGCAATGGGAAAGAAATCCGCAGCCCCGTCCCCGTATTTCGTAAAATATCCAATCTCATCTTCAGATTTATTACTGGTCCCTGCCACTAAATAATTGAAATGATTTGCATAGAAATAGAAAGCACACATCCGCATCCGTGGTTTTAGGTTGGCTTTAGTCAGTTCCTTAAGTTCTTGATTTTTAGCGAGGGTTTTAACGAATATATCAAAGGTATCGGTTAAATCAATGATTTGATACTTGATTCCTAACTGATTTGCTACTAACTTTGCATCGGTTACATCAGCAGCCCTTGACTGTATGGGTAGAATGAGTGCAAATACCTTTGATTTTCCAATAGCACTTACACACAGAGCTGCCGTTACAGCTGAATCAATTCCCCCGCTCACACCGATAACTATTCCATTCGTTTTTGATTGCTGAACGGTATCTTTAATAAAATTAACTATTCGTTCGACTTCTTGTTCTATTTGCATTTGATAACACCATGGTTGGAAAGGAATTTTCAATCATCAAAAAGATAATGTGCAGATAATATATAAAAAATCATAACATCCATCTTGCTATCCGTTACATCCGTTACATCAGATTTATGACTTAATTTTGGCAGAGAGGGATAAAAGTGTTGAAAATATATTCTGGTTTTTGTACGTAAAAAACACTTTGTGTAGTTAATAAGACCAGTGGATGATAAAAGTTATTGCAGAGGATTAACTAAAATGATAGATGAACGGAAAGCAATTCTAGTTTTGAAGGATGGAACAGTTTTTGAAGGCATCGGATTTGGTGCTGCTGTAAAAGTTGAGGGCGAAGTGGTATTCAATACTATAACCCTTGGTTATGCTGAATGTATGACTGATCCATCTTACAATGGTCAAATTCTTACTTTTGGTTATCCATTGATTGGAAATATTGGTGTTCCCTCGCCAAATGCGCGAGATGTATATGCTATTTCCAACTTTTTTGAATCTGATTACGACCATTTTGCGCCCGGAGATCGCCCCATCACCTATGAGGATCATCCCCATCCCTCGCTGATCAAGACGCGAGGTATCGTGGTTTATGAAGCTTGCAAAGTGCCATCTCACGTGACATCGTCTATGACCTTAGATGAGTGGCTGAAGAAGGAAGGGATCCCTGGAATTGAGGGAATCGATACACGCGCGTTGATCCAAAAATTACGGGACGATGGGGCAATGTTAGGATTATTGCAGGTTTTTGAAGAAGGCGAAGAGCCGAATATTGAGAAGTTACAAGAAGATGCCGTAAAAGTCGAAGATCCCACTATTCATAATCTTGTTGGAGAAGTTTCGATTAAAGATCCTATTCATTATGCTCATAAGAACGAACTTTTAAAAGTAGTAGTGATCGATTTAGGGACAAAATTCACTATTCTCCGCAGCCTGTTAAGTCGGCAAGTGTCCATTATACGAGTGCCTTATAATTTTTCCGCCGGGGAAATTTTGGAATGCCACCCCGATGGAATTGTCATCACCAATGGTCCAGGCGATCCTAAGCATGAAAGCCTGAAATCAACCATTGAGACCACGCGGCAATTAGTCGATGAAGAAATCCCGCTATTGGGAATTAGTACAGGAAATGAAATATTCGCCTTATCTATGGGTGCAGATACTTTCAAGATGAAATCTGGGCATAGATCGGCCAATCAGCCGGCACTGGATTGTTTAGAGACCAAACGCTGTTATGTCACCTTTCAAAATCATGGATATGCTGTTGATCCTGCATCTTTATCACAAACGGACTTACAATTATGGTATACGAATGTGAATGATAAGACAGTGGAAGGAATAAAACATACCAAAGCGAAGGCATGGGGAATTCAATTTCATCCCGAACACCTCCCTGGACCAATAGATGCAAAACATATATTCGATCAATTTATAGAGATAATGAAATCAAGGGGGCGCTAAAATGGGAAAATTTGAGTGGATTAAAAAGACCTTAATCCTCGGGTCGGGCGCAGTTCGTATTGGACAAGCGGGCGAGTTTGATTATAGTGGATCACAAGCCTTGAAAGCCCTAAAGGAAGAGGGAATACAAACTATCTTAATCAATCCAAATATTGCTACCATTCAAACCGACCCTCAACTGGCAGGTAAAGTCTATTTAATACCCTTAATCCCCTCTTTTATTGAGGAAGTGATCAAGAAGGAACACCCGGATTCCATTTTATTATCATGGGGCGGACAGACGGGGCTTAATTGTGGGGTGGAGTTAGCAGACCAAGGTATTCTGGAAAAATATGATATAAAAGTTTTAGGGACACCCGTGCAAGCCATTAGAGATACGGAAGATCGAGAGTTATTCCGCCAGGCCTGTATGAGAGCAGAAGTAATCATACCAAAAAGTAAAATATCAATTAATTATCAACAAGCTCTCGAAATTACACAGGAGATAGGCTTTCCAGTTATTATCAGACCCGCATATACCTTAGGCGGCAAAGGATCGGGAGTTGCTCGCAATGAAAAACAGTTATTTGAAATAGTAAAGGTAGGTTTAAACCAGAGCATGATTAACCAAGTGTTGGTTGAAGAGTATTTGGATTTACCACATTGGAAAGAGATTGAGTACGAGGTCGTGCGCGACTGCGAAAATAACTGTCTGACAGTTTGCAGCATGGAGAATGTCGATCCAATGGGAGTTCATACTGGTGATAGTATTGTAGTGGCTCCAATTCAAACATTAAATAGCACTGAGCATAATATACTTCGAAATGCTTCTATTAGGCTGATTTGCCAGCTTGGTATTATGGGCGAATGCAATATTCAATATGCCTTGCATGGATTAACCGCAGAATATCGGGCAATTGAAATAAATGCGCGAATGTCCCGATCAAGCGCTTTAGCATCTAAAGCAACGGCATACCCCCTCGCTTATATTGCCGCAAAATTGGCTTTAGGTTACACTCTCCCAGAACTCCCTAATCTGGCTACGAAAGTTACTACTTCCTGTTTTGAACCAGCGGTGGATTATTTAGTAGTGAAATATCCGCGCTGGGATACCACTAAGTTTCGGGGAGAAGTCAGTCGGCGGATTGGCACCCAAATGAAATCTGTCGGTGAAGTCATGGCCATTGGCAGGAATTTTGAAGAAGCGATCCAAAAGGCAGTCCGCATGCTGGAAATTGGAAAGGTGGGATTAGTAGGAAATCCCGATGAGGACGCGGATGAAACTTTAGATCAGCTCAGAAAAGCATTATATGAGCCCACCGATGAAAGACTATTTAAACTGGTAAAAGCCCTTAAAAAAGGCATGTCCATTGATGAAGTGTTCCAATTAACGGGATTCGATAAGTTCTTCCTTCATAAAATCATGCATATCATTGAGATAGAGAAGAAATTGAAGGCGTTCAACAGGCTATCGGATGAGCAAGAAGTAGCCAAACTGATTAAAACCGCTAAAACCTATGGCTTTTCCGATCAGCAAATCGCTAAATGCTTGAAAACCAACGATTTAAGTATTCGCCGCATCCGGCAAAGGAATTCTATTAATCC
>CAYGYC010000425.1:0-3917 GCA_964353755.1 uncultured archaeon
TTTATCAATCCCGAAATCCCTAGAAAGTTTAATATCCTCATAATATGTCATGACTTAATCGAAATTACAAATTAGGCGATAAATATGACAGAAAAGAAAGAAGTTTTAACAATGACAATAGAGCCTAAGGAGCTTTTTAAACAAATCTTGAAGGAAAATGTTGGTGGAATAAATATTAATGTATACGTGGCATACTTTGATATAATTTGGGAGGATATGGATAAAACGCTTGAATACTCAGAAAAGTTGGTTGAAATCACAGAATATCACCAATTCTATTTCCCAAAATGTAAGATCTGTAAAGATAAAAAGAGACTTTACCGCTATGACAAGGATAATATCAGTAATAGCCTAAAAGAGCCCTTTGAATATAGATTTTTTATATGTCCCCATTGTAATCAAAAGTATAAGGCAAATTTGAAGGTGGAACTCACGGCTTATATTGATAGGACGATGTGTTTCCCTGCGGCGGATCGCAATGACGCCCAAAAATATGTTGAAGCGTATTTAAACCGTCCTGATGATGAGTTCATCTCTGATAATATGACTCTGACGAGTCTCTTAGCAGCGTACGCACGCGAGAAAAAAAAGACAGCTGCGGAGGTATTTGAAATGCCCGTATCTAAAACACCCATGACGTATTACCCCAAAATAATACCACCCAAATTGCCACCTCACATAAATCGACAGCTCCTCAATCTGAAACCAATTACCCCCCCCACTTTCCCCACATTTATGCCGCCCCAAACAATGCCCACCTCATTCAAAATCAATATTCCAAAAATTAAACCCATCAGCATAAAAATTAGATGCCGCTAACCTTAAATCCTTTTTTTTCAGCCAGTCCTTCACTCCACTTTTGTCTAAAACTAAATAAAAGTTTTTAAAGACAAGTCATCATTACTTGAATAATAGTTGCGGAATAAGATTTTAAGCAGTACCACCATGGTTGATAAAATACAAGAAAATTACATTGGATTTTCAATCTTATGAATCAATGTGGTAATTTGGTCGGCAAGGGATTCATTCCGAAGCACCTTGGAAATGCGTTTGATGCCCTCGAGTTTATGGATTAAATCATCGAAAAAGCGAAGGAGATCGCCGGAATAGACTTTTAACGCAAAGTGCCGTTCCATGCGACGGCTAATTTGTTTGGGGCTTAATCCTGTAATAATGCGTAAATTAATTAATTTTTTATTTATCTTAATTAAGGGGCAGTCACAGTAAGGCGCATTGCCGCATTTGCAGGAAAAAAATTCTTTTTCCCATTTGGCGATAGCCTCGGGTAACCAGATATATTTCCTTAAGCGTTTCCGATATTTCGCCAATTTGGCGGTAATATCAAATACTCGCGCTGTGATGAATTTATTGGGCAAACTGATTTTGAATTCGGTAAGGAAAATCGTCCTGATTTTTTCGAGGATATAAATATTCTCAAAAAATTCCATCCGAATCGCAATATCTAAGGGGGCTTCTCCTCGTTGGATATCTTTAACAATTAAGAGGCCTTCCTCGACCGTGAAAAAGGAGAGGGCGATAGCGCGTCCCAGAGTAGTAATCCCATATGTATTATCTTGGAATTCAATACATTTTTGTTTCTTTAATTTACGCAGTAGGGAAGTAAGTTCCTCTCGAGCGCCTAATAAATAATCATAAAATTTCTCGATTTGATCGGGGGTATTTATTCCGGCGGCGATGGCTGCGAGGACTTGACTAGAAATGGATTCATCCTCAAAATCGAACGTAAGATTTTCCAGCGGGCTTTCGAGTAATTCGAGGGCGATTTCGTCTTCCGTCTTATTTGTTTCAAAGTAAGCTTTTCCAATCTCCATCAAATGATAGACTTTTCCCTTTTCATGGCGATGAAATCGCCCCGCACGGCCCATCATATTCCAGTACATATTAGGGCTAAGCACCTTATTCCCCATTAAAAAGGATTCAAAAAGTACCGAGGAGCAGGGCGTATCAAACCCCGCACCCAGTGCGTAGGTAGTACAAACGACATGCAATAAGCCACGCTCAAACGCCCGCTCAATAAATTTGCGGTCATTATAGGTCAGACCGGCATGATAGGCCATGGCATTGATCCCTTTTTCATTTTGGAGCATCATTGCGAGGTATTCGCACCGCAGACGAGCATTCGTGAAGATGATCGTCGAGCCTTTATAACCGTACTTGCTGACAACATTTTTTTCGGATTTCACGAGTTGAATTAAATTGTATAACTTTTCGTGTTCGGATTTGCAGAGAATAATATGCCGTTCTAGAGGGACGGTCCGTTCCGTGTAGGAAAATGGTTTTAGGTGCAATAATTTCCCGACTTCTTTCACATTGCCGATCGTAGCAGAAAGCCCGATAATTTGCGCTTCCGGAAATAGGATGGCGATCCGTGCAATTAATCCGGCTAGAATTACGCCTCTTTCTTCATCTTCTAACGTTTGGATTTCATCAATAATAATGGTTGATAATTTTCCAATGTTTTTAACCTCATCCTCTCCCTTCCGTAACAAGAAATCAAACCCTTCATAGGATCCACAAATGATATCTGCATCTTGGACATCCTCATCAACCACCACTAAATCTTCATTTTTTACATCGATTTTTGACATGCCCACTTTAATAGCGACCTTGAACTCTGGATATCGATGCTTAAAGACTTCATATTTCTGATTCACCAAAGCGACCAAATTACCTAAATAGAGGATCTTTCCTCCTCTATTTCGGAAATAGTTAGATATACTCGCAAGTTCACCAATTAATGTTTTTCCCGTGCCTGTTGGGGCCCCAATCAATAAATTTTTGTGTTCAAGCAACCCATTCTCAATCGCTAATTTTTGAATCGGCAGTAATTTTGTGATATTGTCATTTTTTAGAATAGTGAGAAATTCGTTTGGTAAGTCGTACTCCGTAATCGGATATTCTTTTTGGGCATTTGGTGTGGCTTCTAAGGTATCATAGTACGTGAACTCTGGATGCTTACTGCCATCAAATCCAGGTTCAAAAATCTTTAGAATTTTACCCACGTCTTGGAATTTTTTTAATAATCCCCCAATTCGCTGTGAGAATTTTACATTCGGATGAAATCCGCGAAATGCACTTTCATCCGAAATCTCTTTCATGGCACAATGATAACAGAGCGATTCCTTGTCACGGTAAAATTCCTCTTTTTCAAGGAAGGTTATTCTATTATCGAGGATACAAAACCGGCAAATCTTAATTTTCGTGTATTTAATTTGATAATCCTCAAGCATTGCGCATAAATCGTCTAAGTTTTCTTGTGCGGGGAGATAGATATTTTTGGCTTTTCGCAATAAGGCGATAAATTCTTTGGTTTGAAGATATTGCATCCCACATTCTTTATATTCTATTTTGAGGGGGCGTAAGCGATTGGTCTCGTTATACTCTAGGGTTACGCGTAAATACTTCAACGGATTGACCCGCTCGATTTTCTCTCCACGGTTCGGGAATTCAAATAGCAGGACCCGCAAATCCGTAATCGATTTTTTCGGCGGAAGCACCAGGCAATTAAATTTTGCGGGAAGATTATTCACAGGTCATGCCTTCACGGTATTAGTCTCTTCTGTAAAAGTTCACATAATTTTATTAACTCAATCACTTTAAAACAAATCAATTTGTTAGCTTAATGGTTCTAATTTTGATTTTCAGCCTTGAAGATTCCTAGAAGCGTTTGACGACTCTTAAATTGAAAACGAAGCGCATCTGAAAAAGTGACTGACTAGGAAAAGATTCGGGTAATTAATTTTTCAATGGGTTTAAGATCAGCTAATTTTCCAGTCCAATGGGTGAGAAGTTCGCCATAGAGGAGTTCTATTTCCTCTATCACATGGTATAATTTCTTCTTATAGATCTGGAGGTATTCATCTACGATAAGTGCGGCGATAAGATTTTTTCCATAG
>CAYGYC010000426.1:0-3906 GCA_964353755.1 uncultured archaeon
GCGCACAAAACGCTATTTTCGGCAGCGGGTCCTCGATTTTGCGAGTTTTTTGCAGCACATCCAGAAGTCTGAAATCCTCGAAGACGCCCCGGATAAAGACTTCTGGCGGCTTATCTTTCCTGAAGAACGACTCTTCACCGATTATTTGAGATCTCAATACGAAAATGATATGAAAACGTTGAAAATGCTTAAAAGAGGAGCCAATTGGCGGAATTTTTACACAATGGATATTTTGAATAGCTTCAGTATTAGTTTCATTCCCCTGTATCGCCTCTTTTCTCGGATCTGGAAACAGGTTCCCGACGCTATGGAAGAATTCATGAAAACTAAGGTGCTTGATTATTATCTGGTCGATAGTTTTCTAAATGTTTATAATATTCTCAAAGAGAAAAGTTATCGTTTTATGATCGAGAAATTTCTACCAGTTCCTCCAGAACGTGTCATGGACGACATACATACGCCTGAATTTATCATGCGATTCAATCCCCAGAAAGGGTTAACTGTAGAAAAATGCGGCGTCAATTGCGAACGTTATAAAGCGGTGGCTAACATGATTCTCTTCAAATTAAAGATTGCATGGGATTTGCATTATCACTTTGAAGGGCTTATTGAGGAATGGTGGATTACTAGCAGTAATTATGTCAAATCGATGACTGGGTTTTGCCTCTACGAGCGAACTCCGGAGAATTATTGCCATTATTATTCTATTACGGTGAAAGTAGAACCAAGTGATCAATTAGCAGCGCTCGGCGACATGATCATCCCTACTCTCGAAAAGATGACAAAAGAGTCATCCTTAACGATGATGGAGAATGTGAGAAAATATTACCTTGAGAATAAGTCGGGGTAGTATCCTCTTTTGTCTCTTCACAAAAAATATAATATCTTTAAAAGGAATATAATGAATATTAATTAGAATTTCACACCAAAATTGAGGTAATGTGCGTTGAAAACCCCGGTGATACAAACATTTGAATTGACCAAAGTTTTCGGTAGGACTATTGCGGTTAATAAATTGAACTTACAGGTTAATAAGGGGGAAATATTCGGCTTTCTTGGTCCAAATGGTGCGGGAAAGACCACCACTATCAAGATGTTAATTGGCGCGCTCTTTCCTACTGCGGGGCGGATTGAAATTCTGGGGCAAGATATTAACGGCAAAGAAAAGATCAATATTCATAAGCGAATTGGTTACGTTCCCGAACACCCCACGTATTTTCAAGAAATGACTGCTGAAGGGCTACTGAATTATGTGGGTGCTATCTTTCACCTGCCAAAGCAAGAAATCAAGCAACGGACGACGAATTTATTGCAACTGGTGGATTTAACGGAGGCAAAAAATCGCGTAATCGCAAAATTTTCTGCGGGGATGAAGCAGCGAATAGGGATCGCGCAAGCGTTGATGAATAATCCTGAGCTGCTCATTCTAGATGAGATTACCTCAAACCTAGATCCTCTGGGGAGGAACCAAATGATCGATCTCCTCAAGAGCCTCCGCAAAGAAGGCAAAACTATGTTCATCTCCACCCATATCTTACCTGAAGTCCAAAAAATGAATGCGGATTCCATTGGGATTATCGATCATGGGCATTTACTCATGGAAGGGACTATCGAAGAGCTGAATCGAACTTTAGGGACGAAACTAATCCGAATAAGTCCCAATCATCCCTTGTTCCGCTCGGCTCTCACTCCACTTGTTTCTAAAATGACGGAAGAAATGGATATGATCGAGGTTGAAACCGAAGATAAGGATAAGGTTTGGCAAACAATTGCGGAAGTGGCCTTGCAAAATCGGATTTCAATTACCGAATTTCGTTCCACCGGGTTAGAAATTGAGCAAATCTTTCTCAAAGCTCTTGAACAAGAGAAAACGCAGGAGGCGGCGAAACATGCCTAACCGATCTATCCATAAAACTCACTTTATTCTCCTCTCTATTCTCATTATGCTTCTATCTTGTAGCTTCTTAATTTCTTCTGCGCCTCGACAAGAACTTCAATCTCAGCCTGATTCCACTCCCCTTTATACAAACGTAGTTTATCAATTCGGGAATATCCTCATCCAGAATCAATCGATTGATGATAATATTCTCATTGAAAACAATGCCAATGTCACAGTCATTAATTCCACAATTCATGGAAATATTTACATATTTAATTGGGGGCGTCTCACCCTCCTTCAAAAGTCCAATGTGACCGGGGATATCATTCTTTCCGACTTATCCAGAGTAACCATTACTAACTCTACGCTTATTGGGCGGATCGAATGTCGCGATACTTCTTCGATAGAACTTTTGAATAGTACTACGCCATTAACCACCATTTGGAAATTCGATTCTGCGAATATTACAATAATAAACAGTTCTATCGCTTGGTTCTATGAATTTGGAATTGGCGGGCAAAATCTTATTAGCAATTCGCAAACCAATGTTGCACTCAACGGATTTTCTACATCTCGAACCTATATTCAAAATTCTATTATTCCACTGTTTTATGATTCCGCAATTCCATACGGAATAATTACTGGGCCCCTTCGGATGGAGTTAGCTATGCTGAATATCACCTATACAACTTCGGAGCGTATATTTAATCTCACTTGGATTGGATGGGATAGTCCTATCATCGATAATTATTTAAACATTACTTTCAAAATCTTTGTCGATAATTTGCTTCACGATGAAATTAATGGATCCGGTTTCTTTAACCAATATTCTGGAAGTCGTTTACTCAATTTTACTACTCCGGGTCCTCATAATATCACGCTCATTTCGATTGACAGTGCGGGGCATAACTTTAGCTTTACTATTAAAATAAAAATTATTGAATATCCTTCCTTCCCGTGGCTCCTATTTTTCGTTATTTGCACCGTGATTCTAGGAATTATTACTCTTGCCGTAGTTTATGTGAATATTCAAGAAAAACGCGGGCGTCACATATCCTTAGGCACGATTTTCAAAAAAGAATTGGCGGAAAATAAGGTTAAACTCATTATTTTTATGGTAATTGGCGCTGTTCCGGGAATAATTCTTTATCTTCTATTTAGTTCACTCACTCGGTTATATGGAAGCGCACCTCCTTTTGATAGTATTAGGGGAGTAATGAACATGGTCTTCACAATGTTCCTCTACTATTTCGCAATGATATTTAGTATCATTTTCGGATCAGGAGCCATCGCCAATGCCCGCAAAAGTGGGGCATTGTCCTGGTTCCTGAGTAAACCCGTGAAACGATGGGAGTTCCTATGGGGGAAAATCTTTGCCTATATCGTGATTGCTGTTCTTATCATGGTTTCCTTATCACTTTCTTTTGTTATCGGCTGCCTTAGATTTGTTGACCCCCTCTATATACCGGATATGCTATCCATGGGCGGCTATGTATTTCTTATAGGGATCATTGCCCTTATTCCTTTAATATCGATCGTTATTTTGTGCTCAAGTGTACTTAAAAAATCAGGTTTAGCCATCTTTATCCCTATTATGCTTCTCGTCATCATTCCTCCTCTGGTTAGCTTTCTCCCCATGCTGACTCGCCATGAATGGCCCCTCCTCTTATCCTTTACGTATTATTTCGAGAAATTAGGCAGTTTCTGGATTTCCAACACAGGAGGACTTTTTGGTTCTATCAGTAGTTCATATGGCCAACTGTTAGGTATTACAATTACCCCCATCAATCTAACGCCCTTGAGTATTGTTCTAATCCTCGCCGGCATCTCCATCGTTTGCCTCATCATTGCGACCATTTACCTAGAAAAAACTGATGTTGAATAGAAAATCCAGATGAAAATCTAGATTTACAATGGTATAAAGTCGGACAATTTTTTTTTTTTTTTCTTGAAAGGTTTGATTAAATGTACCCCAATTTAAAAATAAATAATATAGTTCAAGGGCTAAAAGAAAGGCAACCAAAAAG
>CAYGYC010000427.1:0-3899 GCA_964353755.1 uncultured archaeon
CTAATTATATTTCTGAAGAACTCCATACTGAAACGGGAATTACTTCTATTATTCTAGCAGTCAATATGATGTGCCAATCGATTTTTATGATACCGGTAGGTAAATTAGTCGATTCAAATACGTTCGGACGAAAAACTATACTTTTATTCGGTATCTTGGGCTCGCAATTAGCCGTTTTGAGTTATTCTTTCCTGGCGAATCCTTGGTTGATAATTTTTCCTCAAATGCTCGTGGGCTTTTCGTGGCCCGCTGTTATCACCGCATCTACTGCTATGGTGACGGATCTGACCACCCGTCATAACCGCAGTCGCGGAATGGGCATATTAAATGCAGGTTATTCTATCGGGGGCAGTATAGGTCCCATCATTGCAGGATTAATATTATTTCAAGATGGTTTCATCCTTGCTTTTCGAGTTCTCTCTATTTTCCCTCTTATTGGAATTATTCTAATTCTCGTTTCACTCTCGGAAAACCGGTCTACGCACGAATATTTTCTGTTCCACCGTAAGATAGAAGTCCCCAAATAACCCTTTGTTTCAATAGCTCCTTATTTATTTAAGTAGTTTCTTATTATAGAAATTAAGAAATAGTACTATACAATAAAATTATTAGAAATGCAGTATCATTTTGGAGTTGAAGAGACCTGAAATTGACAGATTTTTATTGTTCTGCCCTAACTTTCACCCAGCATGTATTGGCGGGAATAACTGATTCTAAAATCGATTTTCCGAATTTTTACATTCCAATTCAACGGGCTAAGACTGTTGCACAACTCGATATGGAAAAACAGGCACAATTACTGATGAGTAAATTTGAAAACGAATTAGGAAATCGGAAATTTAAGTATATTGTAGTTGGTGCGCCATCAGGTGGTATTTCCCAATTTTGTACTGCTCTGGAAGCGCCCTTTCTCCCCTGCCATTTTCTACAAGTCCCGGTTCATCGCCGTTACAAGGTTTTATTCGCCCAGGACCCGGATGATATTGCGAACTATTATAAGACAGCTATGCAAATTGTGGAACCTATTATCCGCAATAATGAGAATTGCAACGCGTTAATACACTATGATCCGATTCATGACCGCCCTCTGGTGGGCACTTGTCTCACATTACGGTTCAAATACCCATTCCTCCCGCAAGCATACAAAAATTTTATTTTAAATCACCTTGAAACGAATGGAACGGTCCTATTTACCCACATCCAACAAACCTGGCCGCAATTTCGCATCGCGGACCGCATCAATTTTCAGGTCGGTGGTGCTGATGGGATCCAACCCGAGGAATTCCTAATAGGCTCAGAAAAGATCGATGCGTGGGCTAAAGAAATGAAGATCGATCATAGGGGAGGATGGAATCTTAATGAATGTGGGGTGGGGAAATTCGAAAAGCGTAATGAACCTGAGTCCGAATGGGGCAATCCTCCGGAACTGAAGGAAGCCACCAAGGCGTTCTGCGAGGAAAAGAAATTACATTTTCTCTGCCTTTCAACGGATGATTACAACCTACCGGGACTTCTATGCGCCTATGCTTTTTATCGAAAATTCGAAAAGAGTAATTTAGCGCCTCAAGGCTATGCCCTAGAGATTTATACGGCGACCTTCTACTCTGCCATCCCGCGATCCCGTTACCTGCCGCTCTGGGCAGTGTTTCCACCGCAGGGAAGCTACAATTACATTACGCGATTCCTCAAACAACTGCTTTCGGAATTTCCCGATATCCCTCGTAAATTCGCGCTTACTACGATCCCCGCTGGGTTCGTAGAACAAAAGTATCATTTCTCTGATAGCATTTCTTTTAAAGCTTGGAAAGATTTACTTTTACAATATGCTGAAAAGCCAGCTGATTTAACAGTCATCCATCATAAAGGCGATCAACTCACCTATGGTACCCTTAAAATCCTCTTTAGCTACCCGAAACTGTATTCAGAGGCTTGGAAATGGGGTCTTCAGTTCCCCCTCAAACCGTTCAGTCCACTCGCCGTTGAAGATATCAAATGGGCGGTCCAAAAAGCAAATCTTAATCTATCAGAAGTTTAACAATTAAATTAGGAATAATAAATCAAAAACTATTTTGCGGGCATCAAATGACCAACAAACCTATTTGAGGGATTTTAAATGGAAAAGACATTACTATTAGATCGGCGGACTTATTTTATCGGGGATAGAGTGGTTTTATCTCAAGTTCTGTTGTTTTTAATCACTGGACTAATTTCTTTATTAATTGAAGTCACGGAAACGCGTTCTTTTTTTATTCCTCTGTGGTGGCTCTTTTGCATTATCAGCCCGGTGGTGGGGATCATTTATCTTGCCCTTAAAACAGCAACGCCCCTTAAAACAGAATCACTTTACTTTGATCATCACTGGCTCGCTATTTTTTATGGTTATGTCGCGATTTGGTGCCCGCCTACGATTTACCTCGGTATTTTACTGGATTCCATTTTTTCGGGGCTCTATAATACCTTTTGGTTGAGCCTGTTCCTGTCCTTAATTTATACAAGTGGGTATTTATTAGCCAAATTCTTTCGGTTATCGCGTCACAACGTATCACAAAATGGATTGCTAATACGAGGGATAATCATCTGTAGCGTAATCGTCACCGTTACTAGTGTGTGGGGGGGTATTGTTTTCAGTTCGGCTGCACCAGGCGGAATCGATTTTTTTGAAGTCTTGAGTTGTCAAATGTGCGTGATTGGGATATACTTAATAATTACGGGCATTGGAATTGTCATTGCTCTGGCATTGCATTATTATATGTTATACTGCTTATATGATCCAGAAGGACTTGACGTAGAAGAGGACCCACCGAATCGATTATACCTCAGAATTATGATTGTCAGTCTAATTTTATGTTTTATTTCATGGATATTGATGTTAATCCTCTTTCCTCCTGTTCCTGCCGGCGGAAAAGGCAAGCGCCGGGGAGGCGGGCGAGTACATTTTCATCATCATCACGTGCATTCGCGATATGGGACTACCACGGATTACGGAAAAAAGTATCCGCCTGAAGACGTTGAAAAAGAATGGGAAGTGCATCAACTGCAAAAGTAATTTTAGCGTGACTTGGATATCATAAAATAGGTAAATATATTAAAATCTTTAGACTTCTACCTAATCAAATATCCACCACGAATCGTAGAATAGCGTTTTTAGGTTTTTGAATGATTTGCATGAGGCTGTAGGTAGGCGCTTTAATCTCGGTACGGGACGGATGCTTTTGCGGATTAAAGTGTTCGCCCCACCCCTCCCCGTTTAACTCATAGATGTCGCCAACTTTCATAATTTTTATTTCAAATTGTGAGAACAGGAGACCCTCCACATCGAAAAGATAGAGAAATTGATTAATCCATTCAAATAAGAGTGCCTTTAAATCTTCTGCATGAATTTTAATGGGACATTTTTCTTTAGATGCAATCGTCTTTAAGTCCGTCATGGTTTCAAATATGGCATATGCCGCCTGTACAAATGCCTCTTCCAAGGATTTACCATGCGCCTCAATATACACATCCGAGGTATGTTCTAAAAATCGGAATCCTGCCATAATTCAATCATCATATTTTTATGCATTTAATACCTTTTTAAGATAAGAATAATTCTCCAAACCGGCCGGGATAGCCAAAGGACGGAACTCCGTTCGGCGAAGCGGATTACGGCGCAGGCCTTGAGATTCTTCTCCAATGAAGAAAGTCTGTGACTCAATGAATGATTTCGATGAAGAAATCATGTGGATAGTCTCGCGGGTTCGAATCCCACTCCCGGCGCCTCCTTATTTTTTTAGAGATTTGTTAAGATCATCTATTAATAACTTTCCAAGCTGATTAAATGCCGCATCAATATTTTCTGAAGTCTTTGCTGAAATCTCATAATAGGGCATCTCCAATTCGGCCCCTAACTGCTCCCCTTC
>CAYGYC010000428.1:0-3881 GCA_964353755.1 uncultured archaeon
AAATATATTGAAATTCAGATGCGAACGGGGTATAAGTCCAATTTTGAATACTGTTGAGATATTTCCCATCATAATGAAGTTGATCATTTAAAAGTCGCTTGTTATAAACCCATTGGCAGTAATTACTCAATTGCGGCGCAGCCGGGTAGATATGGGGCGCGACCCAGAGGAGGTCTTCAATCACTTGGGGATAACATTCAGTGTCCTCAAAAAATGGCAATGTGGTAAGAGGCGAAAGACTGTATATTGTGGCATTGATGAGGGCGATCAATCTCGAATCTGCAAAATAATTTTTTTCTCCCACAATTTTGAGTCCATAGAAGAAGCTTAAGGCATGTTCGAGGAAATAGCCACCATAAGAGAATCCCTCATAAATCCCGCCCTCTGAACCGAAGGAAGTGTTAAAATATCCATCGATGGCTGAGACCGCCCGGTCAACCCAAGTGCTGCGTCCTAAGACAAGCCCTGCCAGTCCCAATCCGCTTGCTGTGACTCCAATATGGTTATTACGAGGGACAATATCCAGCAGTTCATCAAGCAAGAGCGTGTGATTACCCAGTTTATCTGCAATTTCAACTCGTTCCGCGGCACTTAGATTTTGATAAATCATATCATATGCGATTGAATAATAACTGCACGCTCCAGCCCTTCGTAAATGACTGAAATAATCTGTATCTGTGACTTGATCCATGGCTTGTAAGAATTGTTTCGCTTTCGTAATAAACGTCATATTTTGTTTAATTACTCCCGTGAAGGCTAAATTCAAGGCCGGATCGATCCGGGCATCCGGATCTAATCCCGCAATATTATCTACCAGATGGGTCGTCGCATCTTTTTCTATCAAGGCGAACCACTTTCGCCAAGGATCGTTCGATAAGACCCGGCTTCGTAACGCTTCTAACTCGCTATGTGTAAAATACAAGAAGGGATGCGCCCCATAACTCTTGGTAAAACCCTTTTCCAAAAACGATTCTTCTAATGGTTCAAGACTGGATAAATTACTTGGGGGCGAGCATTTCACCGGATCAAAGGAAATGAAAAGAGATCCGTTTCCTGCAATTGTGAAGAAAAGTGTTTGATTGGCAGGGTTATAGGTGCCTATAAAATCGTTTCCATTAAATAGGGTTTGTTTTGGGGTCTTGGGAACCCAGAGCGCCAGAGTGGTAGCGGTAGGGATCCAGAGCATGCCACTAATATTTGAAGATTGGTATTCTAAATTCAGGGAAACAAGGTGATCGGATTCCAGATACGTCTGGTCGTGATGTGATAAGAAATTCCCTTTTTGTAAAACAAAACTGGAAATTTTCGAATAGTTTAATCGAAGGAATAATGTTTCAGCGTTGGTGGTAAAATTTTCAAAAGTGCTTAGGGCGGCTGAATTTTGGTTAAACAGTAAATCATTTTCCCCAATATGCGTTACTCCGCTGGTAGAATTAGTTGAGATGGCGGGAAGAGTTTGCGACCCATTGAGCGGAAATAAAATTGTAACAATGTGAGTGGGTCCCGGTTGAGTGGGGCGGGCTTTAATGTAAGGAATCATAACAGGATTATCAACATAGGATTGAGTTGGATAAAAGGGACCCGTTGATTGCGAGATCAGAACCTGCGGTGCAATAAAAATTGCATGGAGTTTAATAATATTATCCGGATTCAAGTAGCTTTTCACAGTCCAAACGGCTGACTGATTATTATTGAAGACGCTAAGATTGCCACGTCCATGCAAGATCCAATCCACCGGAATCTTGTTAGAAGTTGGATTGAGTTCATCAATGATAATAAAATAGCCTGGGGCTCCATTTGGGTTGGATTTCACAAATAGGATATTTCGGGTAAAACCTCCATTATTTGGGAAAATATCATTAATTAGAGGAATTAAAGAAATACCCATGACACTTAGCAAGAGAATAACGAAAAACACCGTTTCAACCTGGCGAGTAAAAAACCTTTTTTCGGATTTTTTCTTCGTCCCCACGACAATCACGAGATAGTTTTCAAATTTAATTTTAAATAATCCTGAAAATCCTAAATAAAACAATATGGTTAATAAAACAATAGGGATGAAAATTAAAAATTCTCCGATAATAATTTTTTAAAGAGTTTAGTGGAACAGTCCGACAAAATAAGGTAGAGAAATATTAATTCCGGAAAAGCTTTAATAGGTATATTGGATTGATAAGAGAATAATTACAATTCGGTGCGATGACGTATGAAATGGAAAGTTTTAATCCCAGAACCATTAGATAAGACCGCAATTGAAGTGTTACAAAAAGATAATAATTTTGAGCTTGTGATATTGGATTCCCCTAACCTTGAAACATTGAAAGAATCTCTCAAAACAAGTGATGCACTCATCGTGCGCAGTAAAACCCAAGTAACTAAGGAGCTGCTTGAAGCTGGAAAGAATTTAAAGGTCGTAGGACGAGCAGGTGTAGGAACTGACAATATTGATGTCTCGGCTGCCGAAAGAAAAGGAATTTTAGTTGTTAATGCTCCAGAGGAAAGTTTAGACAGTGTTGCTGATTTGACCATTGGATTAATTTTAGCACTGTGTCGGAAACTGCATATTGCGTTTCAGCGCACCAAACAAGGCAATTTTCAGCGAAATGATCTGTTAGGATGCGAATTAAGGGGAATGATCTTAGGAATTGTGGGTTACGGCCGTATAGGGCAGCGCGTGGCACAGAGAGCCAAGGCGTTCAAGTTAGAGATTATAGCGTATGACCCGTTTATTAATCCCAAAGTTCCCGAAGCAGAAGGAATCAAGCTTGTTTCACTCGAAAATTTATTTAAGACGGCGAATATCGTATCGCTCCATCTCCCGCTAAACGAGAAGACGCAGCGCATTATTTCAGACGCTCATTTTAAACTTATGAAGAAAGATGCTTTTTTCATTAATACGTCGCGAGCAGAACTCGTCGATACGAAAGCCTTGATTGCGGCATTGGAGGAAGGGCGTCTAGCGGGCGCCGCATTGGATGTGGTGGACGAAGAGAATAATAAAAATCCACTCCTGAAATATCCAAATGTTATCATTTCTCCCCATATTGGGGCATCTACTCATGGTGCACAAAAAAATGTGGGGCTCATCATTGTTCAAGAGGTTATGAATGTTTTACAAGGTAACCCCGCTCGATTCCCCGTCAATTTTCCGATATTACCAAGTGAAGCCAAAGAGTTCTATATTCCCTTCCGCGATTTAATCTCAAAAATGGCGTCAATATTATTACCCTTGACAAAATCGTCGTTCAATAAAATAACGCTTTACTACCCCAAAAACCTCCCAAACCAACTGGTTTCCATCTTAACACGGACATTTCTCTCCATCTTCCTTAAATCTATAGTCAGCACTGAAGTCAATGTCGTAAATTCCCAAAAGTTAGCCGAGGAAAGAGCTATTGAAATTGTAGAATCCATCCTTTCGGATATTCAATATCAAAATACCCTAAGTATCAATGTTGAAACGAATGGTAAAACGATCAATTCCATAACGGGTCAAATCACCACGGATCAAAAATTCATCGTATCAAAAATAAATAGCTACAATTTAAAATTCGAATTATCGGGATACTTATTCCTCGTGAATTTTGTGGATCGTCCAGGGATGATTGGAGCAATCAGCAGTTTCCTAGGGCAAAATTCCATAAATATCGCAGAGCTGCAAGTTGCACGGGCCCACGAATTAGGAACACAACTAATGGCGCTGAAAACTGATCAGGCGGTGCCGTCTGAAATTATTAAAAAGCTGCAAGCATTAAAAGATATTAATTGGGTGAATTATTACGCCTTTTAATTAGAAGCGCATATTGTGGAGAACATGAATGCCTTTTTTCAATTGTAATGGCTGTAAAATTTTTTACCTACGACTAGGATCGCGAAGTAAT
>CAYGYC010000429.1:0-3865 GCA_964353755.1 uncultured archaeon
CGAAGTAATGTCCTCCATTATAAAAGTACTGAAAAAGGATTTAATTATTTTTTCGATGGTCTGCTTTAACGTAGCATCTTCTGTATCCTTATCCGTTATAACCGCCATCGTCAGATCATTTTTTTCATCCATGAGATGATACAGAATTTTCGATTTGCCCATAACTAATTCTTTTATTTGATCGCGGCTTAAATCCTGCGCGAGAAAATGGATCGCGGACAGGAATCCCCCAAGTAATTGTGGTTCTATTGGAATTTTCGGATCATAGCTTTTAAAAAAGATACAAATCGTTTCTTTATTTACAAGAAGTGCTTTTATAACCATGTGTCATCCCTTTGGAATTAGTGAGTAGATTTGGTTTTTTCTGTGAGAAATTTCTGAATTTGAATGTATTTATAATTATCTAAGATAATAACGAAAATCAACCTTAAATGTAATGGTTCAAATCGAATTAAAAAGATGGAGAACTGATAATTGGGAAGCTGATAAACTGAAGAGTTGATCATTGGAGAATTGGTGAGCTGATAATGAAGCTGAAAGAGGATGAAAACTTTTGGGAATTGTATCGTTTTACCGGTGATTTTTTTGCTATTGATATCAAGGATGATGCGAAAGAAAAATATGGCGATTATTTGGACGCGGAGATCTTTGCCATCTTACGAGAAGCCGAAGTCGAGAATTTTCGTTATGGGTGGCTGGTGCGGAAAGCCGATGGGCATCCCTATTTACTCTGCTTTTTTGAACAACTGGGGTACATGCTTATTTTAACCGCAAAAGTCAAGTTACTGACATAAGGTTTTTCAAGGTTGGTGTAAAACTATATTAAAATCAAATAGTTGATGGGTTTTTATGCAAGTAATCGATGGCGTTCTGTTCGTTCCTGGCGTGGGATTTAATTCGAATGTTTATATTGTAGGAAAGAAAGAAATCGGAATAATTGATACGGGCGCATCGCCTAACTACGTATCCCACGTGTTAGATCAACTGAACGAATATCATTTACCCAAAGAAAACGTGAAAAAATTAATTCTGACCCATGTTCATCCCGATCATACGGGCGGTTTATCGGGGTTCATTCAAACGTTTAATCTGACTATTTATATGCATAAAGAGGACGGCAGGGCGTATTTTCAAAAATTGGCTGATAAAATGCGGCTCCTCGAGGGCGGAGAGACACTTACTATCGATAACTTCTCATTTCGCGTCATCCACACCCCGGGACATAGCCCAGGCGGAATTTGTTTATATGAAGCAGAAAAGAAATTACTTTTCTCCGGTGACACTGTCTTTAGCATGGGAAACATTGGCCGTACAGATTTATTTGGCGGAGATTCCCTCCTATTGCTCCGTTCCATTGAACTACTACTAAAATTAGATGTGATATATCTGTGTCCGGGTCATATGCAGGCAGTTACAGATGGAAATGCCCATATTCGCGAATCATACAACTTTGCTAAGATGTCGTTTTAAATTTCTAAAAATTTTAAAAGACTTTAATACACGTGTTTGAGAGTAATTAAGTCGCTAATTTCCTTGAAACTACTGACGACATGTTTTATTCCCATTGCCTCTCTCTGAAGACCTAATTATTTCTTTTATTTAAATAAATGTTATAATGTTCATATCAAAAATTGAAGCCTGCTTTTCAAAAAAAATAAAAAATTGGAAAATTAGGATGATTATTGCCCTTTTTGATTTTTCCGAACCAAGTCCTTGTGGCCTTTATCGCCGAGGGGAAGACTTTTCTCTCCTTTTTGGGGTCGATACGCCCGAATAAACCAGAAAAGCAAACAGATGGCGATTACACAGCTCGCGGCAAGAATAGCGCCGATGATTAGAAATGGTACCAAGTAAGCGGAAATAGTATCGGTAGAAGGAGCGACAACCTGAATCGAGCCGGTGGTCGATTTCCAGTTGCCTGCGGTATCTTGGATGTAAATCGTGTAGGAATGAGTCCCCGTGGTGGCTGGAGTCCATGTCGTGTAGCGCCACGTGCTTCCGACGAAGGGGGACATCGTCTCGTTGCCGCCCCAGAATTCAATCAGCACCGCTTGTATCCCCGAGAGATCCCCCACGCCCGAGATCGTGATGGTTTCCGTGTTGCCGAGTTTCAGCGGGTCCGCACTTTCCGTCACGGCGGTGTACGTCGGTGGCGTCGTATCGAGAATAGTCGGCAAGCAATATATTTTCTGATCGGCGCTGCTCACATACACGCGCCCGTACGCCACGGCGGGGGACGATACCACACCCCCCATGGTGTAGTTCCAGAGGCGCCCGCCCGAGATAGCATCCAGGCAGTAGATCTTGCCATCCAAGCCACCCAAGTACACCATCCCGCCTGCGACTGCGGGGGACGATTTTACATCGTCTCCAGTGCTGTAGTTCCAGAGGCGCGCGCCTGTGAGGGTGTCCAGGCAGTAGATATTGTCATCGTTACTGCCCACATACACGCGCCCGCCCGCGACGGCGGGGGACGACTGCACCCCACCTAACGTGAGGTAGTTCCAGACGTGGTCGCCTGTGAGGGCGTCCAGGCAAATAACGTTACCGTCGTAACTGCCCACATACACCAGGCCGTACGCCACGGCGGGGGACGAATCCATCATTCCCGTGGTGTAGTTCCAGAGGTGCGCGCCTGTGGTGGCGTCCAGGCAGTAGATATAGCCATCGTAACTGCCCACATACACGCGCCCATTCGCCACAGCGGGGGATGATCTTACATCTTCTCCCGTGGTGTAGTTCCAGAGGTGCGCGCCTGTAGTGGCGTTCAGGCAGTAGACCCTATCATCATTGCTGCCTATATACACGCGCCCGCCCGCGACAGCGGGGGAAGACATTATCTCATAAATATTGGCGGTCCAGCGGATTGCGCCCGTGGAGCCGTCCAGGCAGTGGAAATTTCCACTCAGGCCGCCCACGTAGATGCGCCCGTCCGCCACGGCTGGGGTCGTCAACACATCGCCTCCCACGAGGATTTTCCAGCGGAGCGCACCGGTGGTAGCATCTAGGCAGTAGAGCCTGGATGATACAGTGTCTACTATCTCGACGCCCCGGAATGGGATGAAGACGTACCCGCCTGCCACCACCGGGGAACTAGGGTTTACATCCGGTGAGGTATAGGTCCAATATGTAGCTTTACTATAGGGCGTGGTTTTTAAGCCGGTTCCCGTATGATTCAGCTGGCCACGGAACATGGGCCATTCATCTTGGTTAGGATCGCTATTCCCTGGGCTCGTCGCCAGGTGGATATCAGCTGTGGGGATGCTAGAGGTCGAAGGGGTTGAGAGATTCATGCCCGATCCGATGCAGAAAAGGGAAATAATGACACAGATGCCGAAAACTTTTTTAAAATTCACCAGTAATTCCTTCTTGTTTATGTTTTAGTTTACCTCAACACGCGGATTTTTACCTTTAAGATTTTCGGATATGCCAGCAAGATTTCTTAAGATTTAACTGTTTAAGATATGAAAGGTAATACACGCATCGATGAGGCCGCTAAAATTAAATGTAACAGGGCAATTTCTTTACCAGATTGTTTCACATTAGCAATCGCTGGAAATTATTCATGCAAAGCACTATTTGCGCAGAAAGAATCAAAGTTAGATAAAGAAAGCAAAATTTGATGTGGAGATTGATTTTCTTATTAAACCATGATTTTATTATGATTCTCCTCCATGAACCTTAAGAAAAATAAGTTTCATAATTTGTTGTACGCCTATTTTTTATTTATCCGATAAAAAACTGGATTCTTTAGGCTTGAAAAATTTTAGAAAAGTATAAAATAATAGAGCTATTAAATCATAATAAGAATGTTATAGAGTAATATCTTTGAAAAATATATCTATTACGTTGAATGAAGAAATGC
>CAYGYC010000430.1:0-3849 GCA_964353755.1 uncultured archaeon
CAAAACCGGCTTTCGCCCCCACGCCTCAACCGACACCAAAACCGGCTTTCACCCCTACGCCTCAACCGACACCAAAACCGGCTTTCGTCCCCACGCCTCAACCGACACCAAAACCGGCTTTCACCCCCACGCCTCAACCTATACCGCCTGCACCATCAGAACCGGCATCACTCATCAATCAGCGGCGGGTAGAACTAGGCACTCCGCTCCAATCAGGTATCATCCCTAAAATCGTTAAAAGTGAAGAGGATGTAATTTTTGAAATTCTCAGTGAGAAACTTCCCCTTATGCCAGATGCTGAAAAGAAAGAAACCATTAAAAAACTTCTTGCCTGTGAAGCAGGGCCAGCGAGGGATGCTTGGTTAAAAGTCTTCCTCATCCGAAATAAAAAATATTCTCGTTAAAGTGCTTGAAAATAATTCCTCTTGCTAAAAGTATAGCTGTTACGGTATTAAAAAATATTTTTCTTATCTAATTTTTTGAACTTTGACTAAAAAGCCTCTTCTTTCTTATTAATTTTACTAATGGGAACTGCACCCCAGCAAAACTATTATTGTTGAAATCAAAAGATAACCCAAGAGTAAAATAAAATCTATAAAAATTAGAAATTGAAATATAAACGGAGAATAAATTAAAAAATAGAAAAGCAAATATAAAAAGCAAATGGAGAATAAGAAAAATGACAGCAACAGTTTTTTATTCAGATGCAAGAGCCTTACATAATAACCAATCATATCCTGCGAAACTGATTGCGTTGTTTGATAAGGCGAAGTTTGATGATCTGTTTAAGCCTGGAGATTATGTTGCCATAAAAGTTCATATGGGCGAGTTCAATAATACACAGTATATCCGGCCGGTCTATGTGCGAACTTTAGTTGATCGTATTAAAGCCGCTCATGGGATTCCGTTTGTCGCTGATACTTGTGCCCTCCCATATCATCCGTGGGCCGCCCGTACTAATCCCATTGACCATCTAAAAACGGTAGCCCGAAATGGATTCACCATGGAAAGTGTTGGTGCGCCTATCATTATCGCGGATGGCTTTGGAACTGATGATATTCTGGTAGATTTACCCGAAGGACTCTTCCTGAAAGAGCAATATATCGCTACTGGTTTTGCGGAAGCGGATGCCATAATCGTGCTTTCCCATTTTAAGGGGCATCCGATGGGCACATTTGGGGGTGCAATCAAGAATATTGGGGTTGGGTGCGCCTCTCAACGAGGTAAATTGAATCTGCATCTCGCCCGACATCCCAAATACGGGCTTCGGTCGATGGTATTCAATCCTTCCTTTTGTAGTGGCAAAAGCTGTGAGAATGCAGCCCGTTGCGAAGCTATCTGCCCAGCTGGAGCTATAAAAATCACTGAAAGTACCATCCTATGGGATCGAGAGGCGTGTATCGGCTGTACTGCCCATACGTTCGCCACATTGGAGTGTGGTGTCTTCACTTCCATTGAGCAATTGGAATATCTCGAAGCTACTTCCGTTGCCATTGCCGACTCAGCCAAAGCGCTCGTCAAATTGGTCGGAAAAGAACATCTCGGATATATCAATCTTGCTTTAGATATTACACCCTGGTGCGATTGTATTTCATGGTCTGATACGCCGATTGTCCCAAACCTAGGATTGTTTGCCTCTAATGATCCCGTTGCTCTTGATCGCTGTTGTCTAAATATGGTGGAGGCAAGTCCGGGTCTGCCTGGATCTGTGGCAGAGAGTAAGGATGTTTTAGATGCTGGGCTGCCAAAGATGAGTGTCTGCGGAAGTTTTCTGGGCGTTTCAGAGAATATTCAAGTTAATGCAGCAGCTGAAAACGGGCTCGGTGAGTTGGACTACAAGCTATCGAACGTTGTCTCATTACCTGCCAAGAAGATGGTTGAATATGGACTCTTTATCGATTCCGGCTATGCTGGAGTCCACATGGGTAAATTATATAAAAAGAGAGCCCTCCTTCCAAAGCCTGATGCAGTGGACGGTGGATTCAAGCGTGTAGAAGAGCTCGATATGTCAAAACTGAGAGGAAAGAAAAATAAGGAGTGATAATTATGCCGAAAGGATACATGGGAAAAGATGGCGCACGAATTGCCCGGATTAATTTATCAAATGGGTCAATTAAAGAATTTGAGATGAATGAGGATTTCTGCAAGGCCTATATTGGTGGAAGTGGGTTTGGAGTTCGATTCTTATATGATGAGGTCCCCCCGAAGACGGATCCCCTCTCCGAAGCCAATAAAATCTATTTCTTCACGGGACCGCTGGTGGGTACTCCTGCCCCAAGTTCCGGACGATTCATGGTCATTGCGAAGAGTCCTCTAACAGGTATCTATGGTGAAGCAAATTGCGGTGGCAATTGGGGACCCATGCTTAAAGCAGCGGGTTTTGATGGTGTAATTTGTGAAGGTAAGGCAGAGAAGCCCACCTATATTTGGATTCACGATGATAACGTTGAACTCAAAGACGCCTCCAAGCTGTGGGGAAAGGATGCCTTGGAATCCGAAGATTTAGTCAAAAAAGAACTGGCGGATGACAAGGTTGCTTTTGCAGGAATAGGGCAGGCTGGTGAACACTTAAATAAAACGGCTGCAATTATCAATCATTACGGTCGCGCTGCAGGTCGTTGCGGTCTCGGTGCGGTAATGGGCTCTAAAAACTTAAAAGCGATTGTCTGTAAAGGGTCGAAAAAAGTGGAGATCGTCCATCCTGATGCGATAAAAGATATCAACAAAAGCATTATGGGCAAGTTGAACACTAATCCCTTAGTCTATTCCTTGAAAAATTATGGAACCCCCTGGTTCATGAATACCATGTGGATTATGGGCGATGTTCCTTTCAAGAATTGGCATGCGAGTGCTCTAGAGTGGGGTGGTAACGAGCATTCCGATAAAATTGCGGGAGGCACCATTCGAAAGACCATTAAGACGAAAGTATATGCCTGTCATGGCTGTCCCATTGCCTGTGGCTGCCATATCGAAGTGAAAGAAGGACCTTATAAAGGCATCAAGGGACACCAACCCGAATATGAAACCCTGGCTTTCTTCGGAACCAGTTGTTTAAATGATGATCTCGGCTCTATCTGTAAATGCAATGATATCTGCAATCGCTATGGGTTGGATACCATTTCGACGGGATCCACGGTTGCTTTTGCCATTGATCTCTATGAACACGGCATAATAACGGAGGATGATGTCGGATTCGAATTGAAATGGGGCGATGCCGCGGCTATTGTGAAATTGACAGAGATGATTGCGAAACAGGAAGGGATCGGAGCTATCTTAGCTTTAGGCACGAAAGCGGCATCTGAAAAGATTGGCAAAGGAGCGATTGACTATGCTGTTCAAAGCAAGGGATTAGAGCTTCCAGCTCATGATCCCCGTGCTTTTGTGTCCTTAGGAGTGCATTATGCGACGACCGCACGGGGTGGTGATCACTGCTCTGGATTTACGTCTGCCACTGATCAAGGGATTATCTTCCCTGTCTTAGGAGTTCCTTACAAAACCGGACGCTTTGATGTCGAAGGGAAAGGACGAATCGCCGGCGTGTTTCAAGATGTCTGGGTTCTTTTCAATTCGTTAACTATTTGCTATTTCGCTGGATTGGGCTACGGAAGTCGAGATTTAATGGCAATGGTTGAAGCTGTTACAGGCGAAAAAGTAACCATGGAAGATTCCGTCTACTTACGGGCCTCCCGTATTAATGCATTAAAACGGCTCTATAATTATCAATGCGGTGTTCGCCCTCAAGATGAAACTTTGCCTAAAATCGTAATGACCCCCCTTAAAACCGGGAGTACTGCGGGTGTGGTTCCGGATTTAGAAACCATGAAAAAAGAATACTACGATTATAATAAA
>CAYGYC010000431.1:0-3849 GCA_964353755.1 uncultured archaeon
TGGTTAAAAAATCCAAAGAATACATCAAAGAAGGGGATATTTTTCAAGTGGTAATGTCAAAAAGGACACAAATTGACGCCCAAGGTCCCTATAATACCTATCTTGCCTTAAAATATCTAAATCCATCGCCTTACATGTATTTTTTGGAATTTGATGATCTGGCTATTATCGGGTCTAGTCCGGAAATGTTGGTGCGTATTGAAGGCCCAAATGTCATGACCCGACCGATTGCTGGCACGCGAAAACGAGGAAATACCGAGCAAATTGATCGCACTTTGGCACAGGAAATGTTAAATGATCCTAAGGAACAAGCGGAGCACATTATGTTAGTAGATTTGCATAGAAACGATCTGGGACGTGTCTGTAAATATGGTACTGTTAATACGACCGAGTTGATGTCCGTGGAGCGATTCAGTCATGTTCAACATATCGTTTCTACTGTTGAAGGGGAGCTTGATCCTAAACGGACATCATTTGATGCACTTCGCAGTATATTCCCCGCGGGGACCGTAAGTGGTGCTCCAAAAGTGAGAGCTATGGAAATTATTAATGAGCTAGAATTGCAAAAAAGAGGGATCTATGCAGGAGCTGTAGGATATTTTGGTTTAGGGGGGAATTTGGATTTTGCTATTACGATTAGAACGATAATTCAGAAGCAGAATAAAGCCTATGTTCAAGCCGGTGCTGGAATCGTGGCTGATTCCGTCCCAGAAAATGAATGGGTAGAATCCGAAAATAAAGCCGCGGCGATGATTCGAGCAATATCGATGGTGAGTTAAATGGTAGATGTATTAGTTATTGATAATATAGACAGTTTTGTGTATAATCTAGTTCAATATATAGGGGAATTAGGTCTTTCTATCCAAGTTGAAACAAATAAAGTTACTTCTGAGGAGGTACGCAGAATTCATCCTTCTAAAATCGTAATAAGCCCGGGTCCGGGCAGACCGGAAAAAGCAGGAACGTGTATAGATATCATTCGTGAATTTGGAAAAGAAATCCCTATTTTTGGGGTATGTTTAGGGCATCAATGTATTGGCTATGCTTATGGTGCATTAATTGGCTATGCAAAAAACCTACTACATGGGAAAGTGAGTGAAATACAACACGATGGGAAATCCATTTTCAAAGATGTCCAAAATCCGTTCATTGCAACGCGATACCATTCCCTAGTAGTTGAAACCGAAAAATTCCCGGGCGAACTTGAAATCTCCGCAAAGACGAATGATGCATATCACGAAATTATGGGTATAAGACATCAGAATTATTTAATTGAAGGAGTACAATTTCATCCGGAATCGATATTAACGAAAGAAGGGAAAAAAATTATCAAGAACTTTGTAGATTTAGGCTGATGGAAATGATTAAAGAAATTTTATTGAAATTAATTGAACGGAAAAATCTTATCCCAAGCGAAGCGGAGCTTCTGATGCGCGAGATTATGAGTGGGACTGTATTACCTGTCCAAATCGGCGCTATTCTTTCATTACTCAGATCTAAAGGTGAGACCATCGAAGAAGTTACTGCTTTTGCGAAAGTTATGCGTGAGTTCTCTAATAAGATAAACTCTAGCCATGATATTATACTTGATACGTGCGGAACAGGTGGGGACGCAATTAAAACATTTAATGTCAGCACTACAGTCGCTTTCGTTGTCGCCGGACTCGATATACCCGTCGCAAAACATGGGAATCGATCAGTGACAAGTAAATCTGGAAGTGCGGATGTCCTTGAATATTTGGGCTTGAATTTGGGATTAGGTGTAAAAGATGTTGAAAGAATACTAGATAAATGTGGTATCTGTTTTATGTTTGCACCATCATTTCATCCTGCAATGAAATATGCCATAGCGCCAAGACGAGAACTAGGAATTCGAACTGTTTTTAATATATTAGGTCCATTAACGAATCCCGCCTCCGTCAAATTTCAGGTTTTGGGGGTATTTGATTCTAATCTAACTGAAATGATGGCCCAAGTGCTGATGAACTTAGGGACAGAACATGCATTAATCGTTCATGGGATGGAGGGATTAGATGAAGTTTCTATCTCGGGGAAAACAAAAATTACTGAATTATATAAAGGGAAAATGGAGACTTATTTTGTAACTCCCAAAGATTTTGGCATTAAATCTTTAAAAATCGAAGAAATACAAAAGATGGGTGACCCCAAAGAAAATGCCCGAGATCTCGTTTCTATTTTAAATAATAAACAAGGGCCTTTATATGATCTAACTTTAGTCAATGCCGCAGCAGCCCTTAAAGCCGCAAAAAATATTCCTCTTTTAGAAGGGCTTGAATTAGCAAAAGAATCGATCGAATCCGGGAAAGCTTATAACAAATTAAAATCATTCATCAAAATAAGTTCGAATAATACGAGCATTTTAGAAAAATTAGAGGAAGACCTATGGGAATCTTAGAGGAAATAATTGCCCATAAAGAAGTAAAGGCAATTAATTATGTACGCAGTCGCGAGTTACGTTCATTTACGAAAGCAATTGAAAAAACAAATCGGATGGGAAAAGTCGCACTCATTGCAGAAATAAAACCCAAATCACCTTCCAGTGGGGAGATAAAGAAAATACTAAATATTATCGATTTTGCGATGGAATATGAAGATAATGGGGCAAGTTGTATATCCATTTTAACAGAATATAATTATTTCGGTGGAAATGTTGAGCATTTAAGAATGATATCACAGATTGTTAATGTACCGCTTTTAAGAAAAGATTTTATTACGAATTCCGGAGAAATTTATGATTCATATAACTTAAATGCGGATGCGATTTTATTAATTGTTGCTATTTTAGGTAAAAATCTTAACAAATATCTCAATGAATGCAAAAAAATTGGATTAGAAGCGGTAGTTGAAGTACACACCCGAAATGAGCTGGCTATTGCATTGAAAGCAGGAGCAGAAATTATTGGCATAAATAACAGGAATTTGGATACTTTGGATGTCAATTTAGAAATAACAAAAGATCTTGCTAAACTTGTCCCCCGCAATAAACTTCTCATATCCGAAAGTGGAATTCGGTCATCGCAAGACATCGAAAATTTAGCCCCCTGTGGTATTAATGCGGTATTAGTTGGAACCGAAATCATGAAATCTGAAAATATGGCAAAAACGATTAATGAACTGTCAAATGTGCGGTTTATACATGACTAAAATTAAAATCTGTGGTTTAAAAACCCTGGAAGACGCATTATATGCGCACAGATGTGGTGCAGATGCACTTGGATTTGTTATAGAAACACCCGGAAATTCCCCCCGTAACATAACCAAGCAGGACACTAAGAAAATTATTGAAAAGCTTCCACCTTTTGCTATTACGGTAGGTGTTACGATGCCGGAAAATTTAACCACCGCTATTAGTATTGTCGAAACAACCGGCATCGATATCCTCCAAATTCATGGTGATTTTAAATCTCAAGATTTGCGCCGTCTCAAAGAAAAAAAGCGCATTCGGATAATTAGATCTTATTCAATAGATACTGCTATTCGCATTGAAAGCATAATTGCCACTATTGAAGAATTTATCCAGAATAATGTCGATGCGGTCTTATTAGATTCCAAAGGGGAGAAAGGATCAGGGGGAACTGGTCACGTTCATGATTGGAACATCAGTGCTGAGATTAGGAATTCGTTTGATATTCCCTTTTTACTGGCGGGAGGAATAACCGTGGATAATATAGAGAAAGCGATTGATATTGTTAACCCTTATGCAATTGATATTGCATCAGGTGTTGAAAGTGCGCCTGGAGTTAAAGATAAGGCAAAAATTTTAGAGATAATCCAAAAAGTGAGGGCAATTTCATGACATTACCGAATGAAGATGGGAAATTTGATTAT
>CAYGYC010000432.1:0-3843 GCA_964353755.1 uncultured archaeon
ATATACTCAATTGATTGAAAATCTATGTAAAAAATGCTTTATTGACTTACACCCGCTAGTAAAATTGCCCCATCCTCTACAGATTAAATTATGCAAAGAATGCCATCGTTATTACCTTAAAAATCGGTGGATTTCTTCGCAATATAATGATTTTGGATCTATTTTAAATAATGCCACTAAAGAATCTATCCCTTTTCAAGTCCAGACTCCTCCGCAAACTGAATTGACTATTGATACGGATATTTGTGAGAATCTAGAATCTATATTACAAACTAAATTGATTACGATTGATATTCAGGCAAAAGGGACTATTCATCAAACATTAAAGCCTTATACAGAAACCTACAACACCCAAAAAGCTCATCTCATTTTTACCGTTTGCCCGTCCTGTTTAAGTTTGAAAAGAGGTAGCTATCAAGCTGTTTTACACATCCTGGCTTCCCATCGTGAAATGACAGAGAAAGAGCGCGATTATATCTTTTCATTAGTTACTGCAGAAAGTGAAAAAGCAGGAAAACTTGATCATTTAGCTTATATATCCAAATGCACAATGAAAAAAGGAAAAATCACCTTTTTTATTGGATCTGAAAGATTCGCCCGGGCTCTCGCTTCTAACCTCCGTTATAATCTAGGAGGTCTTTTGAAAGAGACTTTTAAATCAGGATCTCGAAAAATTCCTAAAGAAGTCAAATTAAATAGGCTCTATATTAGCCTTTATCTTAATCTCTTTATTGAAGGCGATTTATTATGGGTAAAAGATTCCCCTTTATATGTTTTACACATACAGGGCGATGCCGTTAAAAGTATCAATTTGCTTACCCAACAGGAGGTAAAGACCCCCTCAAAAAATCTTAAAAATGCGAATATTTTACGGCATCCAACTGATCTTCGTACATTTATGTATTTTTCACAAACAAAAGAAATAATTCAACTTATGGATATTAAAAATTATCAGATTTATGAGATATCTAAGTCCCCAGTCCATTGTGACTTGGAAGTTGGCAAATATATCAATGGATTTGAAGTGAATGGACAACTCTTCTTAGTTTCAAAATCTAATGAATAGAGTGATGAGAATGAATTCAATTATTATCGTAGGGGCAGGTCCTGCCGGCTCAATATGTGCAGACTATTTATCGCAAAATGGATTCTCTGTAATTTTATTGGAGAAAGAAAGCCTTCCTCGTTATAAAGCATGTGGTGGTGCCATTCCTCAAGAGATGATTCAAGAATTCAAAATTCCAGATTCAATAATCCAACGCTATTTTAGTTCAATTATCCTATATCACCCCACGATGAATGAAACTCTTGAGAGAAAAGGTGAAGGTGCTGTTCTATGGCGCTCTGATTTGGATTCATATCTGACTCAGCGTGCTTGTGACAATGGAGCGCAACTTGAAGAACAAACTACAGTCCTGAATATTACCCGAGAGACAAATCAGTTTCATGTAAAAACCAATAAAAGGGACTTTAAAAGTGATTGGATCATTGCTGCTGATGGTGTAAATTCTACTGTTTTACGATTATTTGGCTGGAATAAATTTGCTCCTGATGAGATTGCATTGACAATGACCTATGAAATCGAATTATCGCCTCATATTATCAATGAAAGATTGGGATCCGATAAACTTCATATTTTTTTTGGAAAAAACCTTATGGGAATTGGTTACGGTTGGCTGTTTCCCAAAAAACATGTCGTAAGCGTAGGCTGGGGCTGTCAATTAAACGATATTCAAAATACTAGTAAGCAATTTCAAGAATTTTTGAATGTGGTTCATGAGCAAATAAAGGGTGGAAAATTAATAAGAAGGGCTGCCCATCTTGTGCCGGTCAGTATTCGCCCTTTTTATCGCGATAAAGTTATTGCCGTAGGCGATGCCGCAGGATTTGTAGATCCCTTAAGTGGAAAAGGCATCGTTTATGCAGCTTGGTCTGGGCTGATCGCGGGACAAGTTTTAAAGAGAATCGTTGATAAAAATAATACAGAGAACTTACTGGCTTTGTATGAGAAAAAATTAAACCAAGCATTTCTGGCTAATTTAATTGCTAAGCGCAATATTCAGCAAGATGTGTATAGTTCGGATGAAAAAATCCTACGATTCATGAAATTATGGCAAAATCACCACTCAACAGAAATAGCTCTTAATCTTTGGAATAAGGAATGAAGGTATAATACGTGAATGAGAAAATTTCTAATATAGAAGATAAAATCGAAAAAGGTAGGGAACGAAAAAAAAGATCAGAAGATCAGAACGTTGTTGAAAGCGTTTTCGATACAGAAACATTGAAAATCATTTATGAACTTTATAATCGAAAAGTTTTAGATGAACTTGAATTCGTTATTGCGACTGGGAAAGAAGCGAATGTTTATTATGCCATTGGTCCTGAAGGAGAAGATTTTGCCGTGAAAATATATCGCATTAAAACTGCCGAACCGCGATTTATGTGGCCTTATGTAATTGGTGACCAACGATTCAAGAAAATACGGCGTAAAACGAGAGACCTTATCTTTACATGGGCTGAGAAAGAATATAAAAATTTGACCCGAGCAAAAGAGGCAAAAGTTCGCGTTCCAACTCCCATCGCCGTTCGTAAAAATGTACTTGTAATGGAATTTATAGGAAAGGAAGGCAATCCTGCTCCCCTTCTAAAAAATTGCGCCCTTACACACCCCAAACAGGTTTTTGATACAATACTGGAATATGTGAAATTACTTTTCCAAAATGCAAAATTAATTCATGGAGATCTCAGTGAATTCAATATTCTTTATTATGAAGAACCTGTTATAATTGATATATCTCAAGGGGTTTTAACAGATCATCCAAATGCTAGGGAGTTTCTTATAAGAGATTTGAAAAATATTTTACGATTTTTCGCTCTTTATGATATAAAATTGCCTACCCTCCAAGAAGCTTATTATTACGTCACAGGAGAAACCGAGAATGATCGCTGAGGAACATATTAAAATCCCCACTGCTCGAATCGCCGTTATTATTGGAAAAAACGGTGAAACTAAAAAACAAATAGAAGATTTAACCAAAACCTCATTAGAAATTGATAGTCAAGAGGGCATAGTGCATATTAAGGCCATAAACGGAGCCGAGGATCCTCTAGCCGTGTGGAAGACACGGGATATCATCCAAGCAATTGGCCGCGGATTTAGTCCAGAAAGAGCTCTTCGCCTCCTCGATGATGAAACTTACTTTGAAATCATTGATTTAGTATCATTTTTTGGACGAAATGAAAACACTATCAAACGCGTTAATGGACGAATTATTGGTGAAGCTGGAAAAACTAGAAAAATAATCGAGGAATTAACGGAAACTGCGCTTTCTGTCCAAGGCGATACGGTCTCACTCATTGGTGGTTTAGAATCTCTTAAAACCGCAAAAAAAGCAGTTACAATGTTAATAAATGGTCTCTCTCACGGCACTGTTTATCAATTCCTGTACAAAAAACGCCGAGAAATTAAAAAAGATCGCACTAATTTATGGAAAGTCCCTCCCTCTGATTAAAACTGCAACCCTTCTTTTATAATATGCGTTGAATTACCTTAAATTTCCCTAAATTTTTATTTAACTAAAATTCTTTCCGAGATAAATCCGAGGAATACGAAAAATTTTAACCTTCTGACTACTTATAAAAATCAGTAATTCTCTACAAAATTCCAAAATTTATGATAGTCTTCAATCCGTCCCTTTCGGGATAGACCAGCCCTAAGGTTATCAGGCTGTACGTTCGTCACCGAATTCAGCCCATTCTTCACCAATAATGCTTTTCGCATTACTTCCGAAGGTCTGAAGGACGTTATCCCGCTGTGCTTGAAGAAGTCATGGATTCGCG
>CAYGYC010000433.1:0-3817 GCA_964353755.1 uncultured archaeon
AAAGGAGCTATTACAGGATTAAAAATTCTTGAGACGGGAGACAAACTAATAACCGCTGGATTAGATAAAATGATTTATATCTGGGATTATAAAAATCTCTCAAAAGAACCAGCCCAGAAAATTAGAGGAGAGATTTCTCCTATATTGGCAATGGATACTCAAAAATCACAAAAAATAGAGCGGATTTTAATTACCGCTTCTCAAGATAATGATATAAGGATTTGGGACATCCAACATTTTTCTTGTACTAAAGTATTCCATGTCGGTACAACGGATACAATAGTGATTCGAAATCCAACAAAAAAACCAGTTCAGAAAGTGCAGCGTACTGAATTGGCAGAACTTGGTCAAAACTATATTACTCAGATCTTAATTACTTTTCAGAATAGGATTGTTTTTATAATCAAAAAGAATCGAATTTACTTATTTTTTAAATATGATATCATCATGGATAATTTCATTCGACACTTCTACGAACAATTAAAATTTATCGAAAAAAAGAATCCCGAATTTTATAGGCAGATTTATGGGGAAAATCTGAAGCAATTAGCCTTGGAGAGTACCAAGCCGGAAGACCAACTTATTGTAGAAATATATAAGCTAGTTTTAAACCGCTTACGCCAAGCAAGTGGCGAAACGAGTTCAGATTATTTATATCATAGATTAGGGACTATATTTATTTCGAATTTTTTGAAATTAGAACGGGAAGATAACGTAAGAAATGCCTCCTCTAAACAAGATAAATTAAAATTAATGAAAAGTAATTTTGAACATCGCAAGAATCAACGAGAATATATTTCGAGTGTTAAAACCAATTATGATAACTATTGGCATAGCCTTAAATCAATGTATATCGATAAATTAACGCGAAATTGGGGATTTCATCTCTATGTCTCTACTGAAATAAATAAAGATATTATGGAATCACCCTGGGTTGAAATTACAGAAAACCCTGCTAAAGAAAAGCAGGAAAGTATTGATGAACCGATCTTAATGAAAGACCGCAAACAAACCTCACTCCGCTTTTTATTAGTACTAGAAGAGGTTTCAATGACCTTTCTTCCTTTATTAAAAGGAATCATTTTGGATCTCGAAGATAATCATGGCGATACTGCTTCCATAAATTTTACCGATTTTTTTTGCGCTGAAAATTTCCTAAAAAGCGATAAGCATCATAAAAAGAAAACCGATCAGAAAAGTGATTCGGATTTGGGCAAGAAAAAGCCGGGGAAAATTTATGGAAATATCTATTATTCATGTGCTACATTTAAATTGGACACGGGTTACAGCACCGAAGATGAGTTAAATATTGTGGTTCATAATATAACCCCCATTTTTACGGAAAGCCTTAATCCCTTAGAGTCTGACCTCAGTTCAGAACAAGATCGAAATATTTTCGAAGATTTCCGAAATCGGTTCCTGTACCCCGATGTCCCCAAGTTCCCTATCCAAATAGGAAAGGGCGCCCTTAGTCGATTAGGAAAGATGGCAGATACTTATCTATCAAAAATAGTGGCAATTAGTCTATTCTTTATTTTGATCGATCTTATAGATGTGTTAATTCTTCCTGCCACTCTTACCGACTGGGTGAAAATTCTTTTAGGAATTGTGGGTGTGGGGATATTAGGTGGAATTTTATTACTGAGTATATATAAAAAATGGAAGAAATAATAAAAATAAAAAGAAAATTAATTTGGAGGATAAAAAGATGGCTGAGAAGCAAGCGACTGGTGATAAAAACTTATATATAATTATCACTTGCTGTTTTCAAAATGATTTTTGCGAAAAGCTGGATAATCAGTTGGATGTCCTGATAAAAAAAGCGGGTGCCAAAGAGAAAATAACACGAGACCACATTTCAGACCTTTATAAACATAAAGTACATATTGATCTTGCAGAAACAGAAAGATTATGGAAAGATGGTAAATTAGAGAAATTTATACAAAATATGATGCAAGTTGCGGCTAATGCGTATAGTACAGATGATACAACGAAGGAATATCAATTCGTTCATACCCGCGACTGGCATGATAATACGGATATTAAAGAAGTACAGGAACTGGGTTTTTTTGGAACTCATTGTATTATAGGCACCCATGGAGCCAAATTCATTTCGCCACTAGATAATCTAATAAAAGAGCATCTTCAATTCAATATCGTCGTAGATTCAAATTCGCTTAATTGTTTTGACGGGACAAATCTGAAAAGAGAATTAGATTCAATCATCGAAACGTCCGGGTGTGATTTAGACCATGTTTCCATTGGAATTATTGGACTGATTACGAATATTAAAATCCTCTTCCTTGCTTATGATCTGACAGTCACGTATCACTTTCCGAATGTTTACATCTGTCCGGATTTATCTGCGGCATTTACTTCAGACGAGCATCAGTATGGAATAGGAAATATAAGCAATATTGGATTGGCCCAAGCTAAATTGCTCGATGAATTTAGGGACCAATTCCAAATCCCTGAGAAATAAGATATAATTTTTCTCTCTTCTTATTCTTTTTTACAAAATATGGGACACAAGGGATTTCTTTCATTAAGATAATACATAAACTGCATATTTTTTTGCGGTCATGAGCTCTTAGGGCAAGGAATTTCTGTAACTAAGAGGTGATACCTCAACATGTTAGTCCCAGTAAAAGCTCGAAAATCGCATCAGTGTTCGAACTGTGGCAAATATATTCAACATGGTGACATTTATTTTAAAAATTATACTCAAGCATATAAGCCGCCCTATTGCGAAGACTGTAAAGTTGGGAGTCGCACCTATAATCATACCTATAAAGCGAGCTTTAACCCATTAAAACCAAAAACTAGGGATAAAACATCGATCCTTGACTATATTTTTGTAGGAATCGCATTTACGGGACTTGTAATTGTAATGATAGGCTTATACCGCGATCTGATTTTGCAGTTAATCACGCATCATCAATCAACAGAAGTAATGGGATATCTTGCCGTGGGTATGTTTGTGTTCGCTCTCGGCTTTTCAAAATTTATTATTGATTATTATATTTTAAGATCTAAAGAGAGACACTTGGCTAAAAAAAGAATGTGAGGAAAAAAAAGAAACCTTTTAAAGTACTTTTCAGAACCATTTGTTTATTTGTTTTAAACAGAAGTGGCAGAGTTGAACGACGCAGAATTTGCTATTTTTGAATCATATTTTCATCCAAAGACCATCGCGATCGTAGGAGCTACGGACAATCCTTTCAGTGGCGGATCTGGCTTTTTAAATGCCTTAATCGCCTCAAAATTTCCTAAAATATTTCCAATCAATAAAAATAAAACAGAATTATTTGGAATTCCGACATACCCCAGTTTAAGTGCAGTACCCGAACCCATTGACTATGTGATTATCGCTGTTCCGCGCCAATACGCGCTAGACGTTATAAAAGAATGCGTTCAGGTGGGGATTAAATTAGGGACTATTTTTACCTCAGGGTTTAGTGAATTAGGAAAAACCGATTTGGAACGACAAATAGTCGAAATTGCTCGGGGAAAAATGCGCCTTCTCGGCCCGAATTGCATCGGATTATATATCCCAAAAGAACGCGTTACATTCATGGTTGATCTCCCTGTTGGAGAAGAAAATAGCGGGTCAGTGGGAATTATTTCTCAAAGTGGTGGACATGCGGATATGTTTAGCTTCATGGGATCCTTTCGCGGAATTAAGTATTCCAAAGTCATTTCTTTCGGGAATGGTTGCGATTTACATTGCCCGGATTTCCTCGAATATTTTGAACGCGACCCGGAAACAGACATCATATTTATTTATCTCGAAGGATTCAAAGACAAACAGATGGGA
>CAYGYC010000434.1:0-3794 GCA_964353755.1 uncultured archaeon
CTCAAGTATTTTTTGCTTTAATTCGGCTTTAATTTTATGGCGTTCTAAGGCATAGTGAATTGCCCGGGTTAGCAGATTACTATCAAGTTTGCCCTTAACGAAATAATCTTGTGCTCCCTCCTGCATAGTTTTTAATGCTAGTTCTACGTCTATATTACCGCTCAATACAATAATTGGTTTTTCGGCTACTTGATTATATACCTTAGTAAAAGTAGCAAGCCCTTGGCTGTCTGGTAATCCAAGATCTAGTAATATTATTTCATATTCCTTTTCGATGAGCTTTTTTAATCCTGCTGATAGACAATCTACCCACTCTAAATTAAACCAACTTACATCCTCCTCACCTAATAATTCTTTTATTAGGCGCGCATCTCCGGGATTATCTTCTATCAACAAAATTTGTAGAGGTTCAGATTCCATGAAAGTTCAACACTTTCTATGATTTTTAGAAATATAAAAAAAATATTGATATTGATTGTACAATTCTACGTTTATTATTTAATTCTATACTTATTTTTTCTTTTTTTTCTTCATTCCATTCGGGGGTAAGATTGCAATGGTGAGCCAAAAGTTCTCTATTGATTTTATTACTTCGATAAACTGGTTCAAATCGACTGGTTTGGTGATATAACAATTTGCATGTTTGTCATAAGACTTTATGATATCCTGTTCCGCATTTGATGTTGTCAGTACTACAACTGGAATACGTTTTAAATTAGGGTCCTCTTTAATCTCTGCCAAAACTTCACGTCCATCCTTTTTAGGTAAGTTGAGATCCAGCAAGATTAGGTCGGGACGTAACTTATCCGCATATTTACCTACTTTCCTAAGATAATTGATGGCTTCAACTCCGTCCTCTACTACATTTAGATTGTTCAGTACTTTACCCTCTTTTAAGGCTTCAATTGTCAATCGTACATCGCCAGGATTATCTTCCACCAAAAGGATTTCAATTGGTCGTACATTATATTCATAAACCATTTACTTGACATCTCCTTTCATTCTATAAACAAATTCACCTTATTCATGAAAAATTTTATGAAAGAAATTTTTTCCTAATTATTTTTTATCAACTCCTTTTAATTGGAATCGTAAAATGAAAGGTCGCGCCCTGCTCTAGCTGAGATTCTACCCAAATACGACCCCCATGACGCTCTACAATCCGTTTACACACCGCCAACCCAATCCCTGTGCCTGGATATTCATTTCTCCCATGTAATCGTTGAAAGATCACAAAAAGACGACTAAAATAGTTTGGATCAATTCCAATGCCATTATCCCGCACTGAAAAAATCCATTCGCTGTCATCCTTTTTCACTCCAATATGTATTTTTGGTGGTTTTTCCCTCTGAAACTTTATTGCATTATCAATAAGATTCTGTAATACTTGTATCATTTGGATACTATCAGCCATAACGTGAGGTAGCGTATCATGGGTCACTATAGCCCGATTTCGTTCGATTGCTACTTGCAAATTTACAAGTGTTTGACTATAGACTGCCTCCATATCGGTCAATTCGAATGGTTGTCCCCGTGTTTCTATCCGTGAATATTGGAGCAAATCATTGATTAACGCTTTCATTCGATTAGCCCCATCCACTGCGAACGCAATGAACTCATCAGCATCAGCATCGAGCTGGCCTTTGTAACGTTTTGCTAAGAGTTGTACATAACTTGCCACCATGCGCAGTGGTTCTTGGAGATCATGGGAAGCTACATAGGCAAACTGTTGTAATTCAGCATTAGACCGCTTCAAATCATTCAAAGTTTCTAGTAGCGTCTCTTCTGCTTGCTTACGTTTATCATCCAATTCTATATTATATAGACCAAAGGCAATGTCTTGGGCAAGCTCCTTTAACAAAACCTGTTCTTCACTTTCAAGAATATAATCAGGTTGAGTTGAAACTGCCATTATACCATAAATTTTTCCATTACATTCTAAACGGGTAACTAAAACTCCTCTATAAAGGTTTAAAGTCGATAAAGGACAATCATCACAAATAGAACTTGGATCGTTGATTATTACAAGGTTTGATTGATTCAATGCCATTCTAATGCATTTTGGAAATTTATTATGTTTCAACATTTCATTTAATGGTAGAAATTTGTCACCTAATCCACTTTCTGTACTAATTATAACCTCCCCAGAATCATTAAATAAAGTAATCCAAGCGGTATAGAATTTATGTTCTTTGATGAGAAGGTTACAGGCGCTTTGAATTAGTTTCGTTGGATCTTTTTCTTTGGTAATGAGCTGATTGATATTGCGGATAGTAAGCAAAACGGCATTAAGATGTAAGATCTTTTCTTGACTTGTTTGTAATTCTTTTGTTCGTTCCTCAACTTTTGTCTCTAATTCATCATGGGCCTTTTGAAGTTCTAATTGTGATTTCGTTTTCTCTGCATCTAGGCGGAACCGGCTAATGGTCACACCTAACTGTCCTACAAGAGCCTCGATAAACAGCCTCGTTTCCTCCGAAATCTCCTCAAGAGTGTGCGATGCAACATTTACACATCCCAGCACTTGATCTTGGTAGATTATGGGTACTACCATAATAGTTTTGATAGCCTCCTTCTTTTCTGCCTCAGATACTGGAACAGGGAGTTTATCATAACTTAAATACCGCGTTTTTCGACCGTTAACTAGCTGTACATTAGGTGATTCTCTTGGAAAATGTTTGGTGGCTTGTTTAAATAACTCGGAAAGCCCTTTAATTAGGACAAGATTAAGGCCTCCAGTTTCATCATCAACTAAATAGATACCGCCACAATCTAGTCCTGTCCCTTCAAGCAGTGTATCAAAATATATTTTAAGGGCTTCGGGGAACGTATCGATTGTTAATAAGTTCAGAGCCAAATCTCGCTGAATTATTAGCAATTTCTCCATCCGTTTACGTTCAGTAATGTCATGACCAATTCCATAAATTACCCCTTCATCAACCTGGGCATTCCAGTCTAGCCAGCGGTATGTTCCATCTTTGCATCTATATCGATTAGAAAAATGAAATACTGTTTGGCCTTTTGATAAATTCGCCAATTCAGCAAGAGTTGCCTCATGATCTTCAGGATGGACAAATTCAATAAATGGAGTCGAAATGATCTCTTCTTCAGTATACCCAAGCAGTTGATTAAACATTGGATTTACTCGTTTTATATAGCCATCTAATCCTACAATTAAGATCGCTTCCAGCGAGAGGTTAAAAACATTCTCAAGATCTTTCGTTGCCCGTTTGTGTGCAGTAATATCCCGAATAAACACATATAATTGCCCTCCTTCTACATTAGTATAGGTTACGCTAACTTCTATATAGATAATTTGACCATCTTTGCGTCTATGACGCGTTTCAAACCGATCGTATCCTTGTTCAATTGCCTTCTTGATATGACGAGCTGTTTCCTCAGGTTTTTCTGTTGCTTCAATGTCAGGTATAGACATTCCTAACAGTTCTTCACGAGTATAACCTACCATTTGGCAATAGGAATCATTCACATCGAGAAAGCGACCTGCTAAATCGGTGATCCAGAAGCCATCGAGGGTGGTTTGTATAATGATTGTGTATTTCGCATCTGCTTTTTTTCGAGCCTTCTCCTGTCTATCTCTTTGTAATCTTGCATTGAGAATTGGAGCTAGATAATTACCAATAGTTTCTAATAATTGAAAATCATATTCAGTATAATTGGTCTCCTTGTTGGCAACTTCCAGAATGCCAATAACCTCTCCGTGATGAAGAATAGGCAGGGAAATATTCCTGTCTATAGGTATATGCCCCTCAGGTATTTTAAGGGAAGGTTCA
>CAYGYC010000435.1:0-3792 GCA_964353755.1 uncultured archaeon
GAGCTCGTATTGCAAGCGTATTATTCTTCTTATAGGTAATCCATTTTTTAATGTATGCTTTCAATTTACTCACCGCTTGGGGATCCTTTTGTAATTTAGCAAACTTTCTCCAAAGTTCTAATTCCCGTAGCCCGGTTTCCACGCCATCAGAAGCATGTACTGAATTTACACCGCCCCATATTCCGTATTTCCCGCGTATATTGGGATCGCTTTTTTGAACGAAAGTCGCCCCAAGAAACGCGCGCACTTTTTTAATTTCGCCTTGAACGATCATGGCTAATACCGGGGCAGCCCGTACGGCTTTGATCAGCCATGGAAAAAAAACTTTCCCCTCGTGCTCGTGGTAGTGCTTTTTTGCTAAATCTTCGCTCACTATCACTTCTTTGAATGCAAGAATGGAAAAATTTTCGTTCTTGAGAAATTCTTGTAAGATCGCGGCTCCAATACCGCGTCTTAGAACCGCATCAGGCTTGAGAAAGAGAAGACTTTGCTGCTGATAGGTTTGTCCTTCCATAATTACACACCATTAAAAAAGTACTTTTACTATTTACTATTACTTCTTATATCACATAAAATTACTTCATTGCTCGAAAATTTTTTTAAGTATTTAAGTCTTATATACAGAAAAGAAATGAAGGTATCTTGGAATGGCAAGCGAAACACTAAAAATAATGGTCATTGGATTGCAGAATGTCGGGAAAACATCCATTTTATATACATTAGAGAAGAAGTATAGCTTATTGGGACAGCTGACGCCTACCAAAGGCATACAAAGGAGTAGTTTTAAGATTTTTGGACATCAAATATTAGCCTGGGACTTGGGAGGTCAAGAACAATATCGAAAATCATATCTACAAAAAAATATTTTCTTTGAGGATACCGATTTAATACTTTATTGTGTAGATATAAGAGATACTGAAAATACTGAATTGAACTTGGATTATTTTCAAAAAATTCTTGAAATGTTTGCTGAATTGGATCATACTCCGCCTCCGATTCTGATTTTATTGAATAAAGCTGATCCCGACATCAGAAATACTCCAGAAATTCGCCAAAACATAGAAAAATTGAAGAGGATGTTTCAAGACGTATCCGATGTTCAACTAGAATTTTTTGAGACCTCCATTTATGATGAATGGTCTTTATTGAAAGCCTTTTCATTTGGATTGAGACAATTAAGCACAAAAACAGAAATTCTTTCCCGATATTTGGCTGAATTCGCCCAAAAAATTCTTGCCAATGCTATAATTCTACTCAATCAAAATGGTTATTTAGTTGGTGAATATGCCACGAATGAATTAAGTGCGTTCGCCTGTCAGAGTATTTCGACCCAAAGCATGTATATGTTTTTGATTATGAAAGAGAAAGACGTTAAGCCCGAAAAAATTACGGTCGATCTAAAGGAGGGTTTTGTCGTCTTTCGCGAAGTGGGTATCGAAAATGAAAATTTCTTTCTTATTTTTTATTCAAAAGTCGCGCGCACTCTGGAACTATTCAATGAGTATTTCCAAACCTTTGCAAACCAGGCAAAAGATATTTTCAGTTTCTTTTTCAAATAAGATTGCTCACAATTTAAAAATTAGCCTTCTTTATGTTTATCAATAAAAATTACGGAATGGTGTAGGAAAAATGTCAATTCGTCAGCCAATTATCTCAGTTCTTGGGCATATTGATCATGGGAAAACCAGTTTATTAGATAAAATCAGAGGCACTGCTGTTGTTAACAGGGAAGTTGGGTTGATTACGCAACACATAGGTGCTAGTTTTCTTCCAATTGAGACTATTAACGATCTATGTGGACCATTGCTTCAAAGAACTGGCATCCGTTTGCAAAATGTTCGGGGGCTCCTGCTTATAGATACGCCAGGGCACGCGGCGTTCATAAATTTGCGCCGTCGTGGAGGCGCTGTTTCTGATATAGCAATTCTCGTTGTAGATGTGATGGAATTATTCCAAGAGCAAACTTTCGAATCCTTACGGATTTTACGCGAGCGGAAAACACCCTTTCTAATTGCGGCTAATAAAATTGATAGGATAGCAGGATGGAAGACATACTCCACTTCCTTCCTTGAATCATTTAAAAAACAATTAAATGAAGTTCAAATAGCTTTGGATGAAAAGATTTATGAAATTGTGGGCACTTTAGCAGAAGAAGGATTCCAATCAGAGCGTTTCGATCGCGTGACAGACTTCACCTCAACCATCGCTATAGTGCCAACTAGTGCCATTACTGGAGAAGGGATTCCGGAGTTACTTATGGTGCTAGCAGGATTGACCACGCAATATCTAATGCAACGGTTGAAGACGACTGAAGGACCTGGGAAAGGAGTGGTTTTAGAAGTAAAAGAGGACCCCGGATTAGGATTTACGATTAATACGATTCTTTATGATGGCACCCTTAGAACGGGGGATACTATTATAGTAGGTGGATTAGGACATGCGATTCAAACCAAAGTTCGTGCGATCCTCGTTCCTAAACCACTGGATGAAATTCGAGAACCTCGAGAGAAATTCTCTTCTATTAAAACGATTTCCGCTGCCGCGGGTATTAAAATTGCCGCGCCTAATTTAGATAATGCTATCGCAGGTGGTCCTGTATTAGTCGCTAATACACTCGAAGAACAAGAAAAAGCCATTGAAACTGTCGAATCTGAGATTAAAAGCATTCGTATTGATACTGAATCCACTGGAATAATCCTCAAAACAGATACCCTTGGGGCTTTAGAAGCCATTTTAGGTATTCTTCAAAGGGAAAAAATTAAGATAAGAAAAGCTGATGTGGGTTACATTACCAAACGGGATATTATTGATGCCACCATTGTGCGGGAATCCGACCCCTTAGCGGGGGTCATTCTGGCGTTTAATACGAAATTATTGCCCGATGCCAAAGAAGAAGCCCTGGCGCATGGGATAAGAATTTTTGAAAGCGAGGTAATCTACCGTCTGATTGAAGAGTATCTTGCTTGGTTTAAAGAGGAGGAGGCCCTTTTCAAACATGCTGAATTAGACAAACTTATCAAACCGGGCAAAATTGTTTTCCTTCCGAATTTTATTTTTCGCCGATCCGATCCTGCCGTTATTGGTGTTCGGGTGTTAGGGGGCACAATTCAACCCAAAACCGTGATTATTAATCAGAGTGGTAAAATCATTGGCCATATCCAACAAATTCAAGATAAAAATGAAGCCATTCCTCGCGCTATTAAAAATCAGGAAGTCGCGATTTCTATTAAAGGCGGTGTTGTCGGACGCAACATTAAAGAAGTCGAAGAGGAAATTTTTTATACTAATATTTCTGAAAATGATTTCAAATTACTCAAAACTAAATTTAAAAACGAATTAACCTCCGATGATAAAGAAATTCTTGAAGAATTCGTTACCATAAAACGAGAAGAAAAAAGATTTTGGGGCGTTTGAAACTATCTTAGAAAATATTTTAATTTAAGAAAATTTATGTATAGAGAAAATTAGTAAAATCACAAGAAAAAACTTCTTGAACTAACAAGGTGATATATTTTTGTCAAAGGAAGAAGCAGGTGTCAGATTAGTAATATCCGATCCAAAACTGGGCAAGACAAAGCAGATTGAGATTGACGATGAGAAGTTGCGGAACTTAGTTGGAAACAAAGTTGGAGACACTATTTCAGGAAATCCGTTTGGATTCCCGGGTTATGAATTTCAGATCACGGGTGGTAGCGATGAGGATGGTGTGCCCCTACGGTTCGATGTCCATGGTGGGGTACGGAAGAAAATCTATATGAGCAAACCTCCATGTTATCATCCGAAACATGAGGG
>CAYGYC010000436.1:0-3787 GCA_964353755.1 uncultured archaeon
TTTATGCCATATTAATCAGAAATCCGAATAATGGTAAATCCACTATAATCGAATTAATAATTGATTCAGGGGCTCAACATACAATAATTCAGAAGAGTATTCTTTATGATAAGTTGGGTTTTACCCCAAATGATATTACGGAAGAAGTAAAGATCCAAGGAATAATTCTAAAAGAGGAATGATAAGCATATTGTCCCGAATTCAGGGTTAATATATTTGTAAATCGCCAGTGGTTAAAAGAAATAAAAGCAGTCGCTTTTAATATTAGTTCTGATCAAGGGGTAATGGGGAGAAATGTTCTTCAATTGTTTAATATAAAACTAAACTTTTTAAAAAAACTCATAACTTTTAAAAATGCATAATATACCATGTTGGGGCAGGAGCACGTAATCTTACTCCTGATTTGATTCAAGTGTTATTATATATCTCTTTGAAATCGTGTTATTATCTAAATAAATCGATTGTGTCACCGTGAATCTCTCCCCTCTCGAATAATTTCTGCTGATGAAAGATTTACTTTTGGATGATCCTTTTTAATTTCTTCAGATGTTCCAATTCTATTTTTAATCCCAAAATATTCTTTTTTCTTGTAATACTCATACATATCTTCAATGGCTTGCCCAAAAGTTTTCGTGGGTAAATAGCCGAGTTCCTGGCGTGCTTTGGTATAGGTATAAAAACTGGGATAACCCCCCGCCCGAACGGCATCCCGTCCGAGTGGCATGGGCTTTTTTTTGAAGAACGAAAGAAAATCCATCAGCAACCCAAAAAGCCAGGCCGTATGGTACCCAATTCCGAAAGAGGGCACTTTAATTTTTCGTTCAGGCTCCTTTTCTTGAACAATCTCCGCAATTATTTTGAGCAAATCGTTTAGATACCTATTATCATCTTCAAAGCCGGTGATAATATACCGCTGCCCCGGCTTTCCTTTTCTCATGGCAAGATAATGTCCATTAGCTTGATCCGCGACATGGACAAGCGGTAATCCTCCCTTTTTGATAAAACCCGGCATAGAATTACTTTGGACCCGGAGCAACAAGAGGCCTGGTCCAATGAGATCATCGCCCGGTCCGAAAGTAGTGCCCGGAAGCACACTAATAATAGGCAACTTTTTGTCCTTATGGGCGCGATTAACAAGTTCCTGAGCGGCTAGCTTTGAATCGAAATAGCCGATCCCTATCTTCTTCCACCATTTCTTCAGGTTCCCCTGATTCACCGCATCCGCAAATTCGAGTGCTTGCTCCGGCGAATCGAAGGTATGAAGTTTTGGCACTTCTTTACCTAGTTCTGGGCGAACACTGGCATAGGGACTCGTTTCCTCATTCCCCAAGGAACCGATTGGATAGGGGCATCCCAAGGTATTGACCGTGCTCGTATACACGATCCTTTCAAACTCCTGCGCATTCTCCAGTAAATTCCGTGTTCCCTCCACATTAACCAACCACTGAATCCGCTTGGATTTATTATCCATCGCCGTATTTCCAATCAAGTGGAAAATGTACTTAAATCCGTGAAACGCTTTCGCTAGAGAAGGTTTATCCAGAATATTCAGCGGATAGAGCTCAACTGGGAGATCTTCTACCGCAGTGGTTAATGATCCCGGATAATAGATAACGCGAATATGGGGAGGCTTCACGCCCTCGCTAATTAACTTTCGGATTAGGCGGGATCCTATGAATCCTGTACCGCCCGTTACAATAAACCGTTCTTCCGATAAGTCCTGTCCCTGAAAAATCATAACAATCACCAAAAAAGGTTAAGCCCCATGAATCCAGTGCGATGGGAAATATATTTCTTTATATCCTTTACGGGGGATCATCTTTGTAGCACCCGATTCGCAGGTATTGAAACATAGCCCACAGCCAAAACAGCGCTCCGGATTAACGCTGCTTTTTCCATTAATTATGAAGCGGGCTTTGAATTGACAGCGTTGCAGACACTTGCCACATTCTTGAATGCCTTTACAGCGTTCAAGTTCGCTTATGGCAATACTGGGACTAGGGTCCAACCCACGGCGTAGTCCACGCCCTAAAATTGCTAATAAAATAAAACAGACCGATTTATGGCAATTACACACGTTGATTCCAAATCCCTCTTCGCCACAGCATCCAAGGACTATATGAACTAAACCGACCTTATCGAATTGCTCTAATTTCTGGAATAATTGTTCCTTGGAGATGAAAATATTATCCTGCCCCTTTGGGAGGGCTCTGGTATTATTTGTAAACACGACATCCGTTATATTGGGAAGTTTCTGGCTATATTTCCCTTGGGCGTCACGACAGGGGCACGGCCTGAGAATAATTCCAAATTTCGCAGCGGCATTTTGACTTCCTCCATTATTTCTATAAACTAAGTTCAGTGCGCTTTCTAATTCCTGCAGCGTATAAACCGAAGGTTTGGCCCCATTGGCCGCGAAATAAGAGACGAATTCCGGAATGAAACGAATTAATCGATTCTTATATAATATTTCAGATTTTAAGATTTTGAACAGGAAGCGCATGAGAAACCGTTCATAGCGCGTAAAAAGCCGGAAGAACGGCAGAAAAGGCATCGTAAAGGAGCCTCTAAAATGAAATAGATGAAGAATTACGAGGGATATTATAACTATGAAACTATCTAATCCAAAAATCCAGTAGTTTAAAGTCATGATGTCTTTGCCTTAACCTTTGGTTAATAAAAAATAGTAGGGGTGAATTAAAATTTATTTATAGTACCCCGTATTTTTCCTTCATTTTTACGCGGAGCACCTTCCTAACGGGAGATACCGGAAGGCTCTCCACAAAAATGACACTCTTGGGCTTTTTATAAGTGGCAATTTTTCCCCTACAAATTTCGATAATCTCTTCCTCCGTAATGTCTTCGCCCGGTCTAACCCCTTTCTTAGGCACGATGACCGCCCTTACTACAGATCCCCATTCCTCACTACGTACGCCAATGACACAAACGTCCGTTATATTTTCCCATATAATAGCCCTCATATCCGGTGTTGATTTTTTAATCTATAAAATAATTATATAAAATTTTTATATAAGAAAAATGTAGTTTAGATTATGACCATTTTAAATGTTGAAAAAAACAAAAAGAAAAAAGAAAAAATCAAAGAAATTGTAAAAGAGAACAATCAAAAAACAATCAGTGAATTTGTCCGTTCGAGTATTGATGAAAAACTAAAAATAGAAGAATTAACTGGAAAGAAATTTGAAATCAGTAAGATTCCAGAATGGATTCCGGACGGCAAATATATTGCATTTGTAAATGGTGCAATTGTATCTATAGGGGATACGGTATCAGAAGTTTCAAGAGAATCAGCAGAGAAATTCCGAGATTTACCTTGTATTATTAAGAGAAAAGGAAAACCTATTGAAGTCCCTGAATATATTTTTAATACATTCGCCGAATTAAAATGTTGGAATTATTCGATACTTGAAAATAAATCCTTTCCTTTAATTCTACTAGAAATCGGTGTGAATAATAATTATAAAACAATTCGAGCGTTACCTGATTCAGCTGCTAGCCTTTCCGTTTTAAAAAGTAGCCTCGCGCGCCAATTAAATTTAAAATCACTACGTACAGAAAGAGTATTTACAACCGCGGGTCCGATTGAATTAAAAGTATCTAAAGCGGATATCAAGATAAATGATTTAATTTTAACCTCCGAAATTTTAGAAGGAGAAATCTCCGATGAAATGCCCTTCGATTTACTTCTGGGAAGAAATATAATCGATTTATTTGATATTTATTTATTGGGAAAAAAGCAAATAATTTGTTTAAAGGATCCTTGAAT
>CAYGYC010000437.1:0-3786 GCA_964353755.1 uncultured archaeon
CGGCCACTGTACACACTGCGCAAGAGCAGAAGCGATGAGCATAACGGAGGACTGAGGACCATGCAGCTGGAAACGTATAAGGTGCTCGTGATCGTCCTGTCGATCGCGCTGTTCATGGCGATCGTGGGCGTGGCCTACGCACAATACGTCTGCATGGGAGGTGGATGAGGATGAGGAAGCCAGGCATAGCGCCGAAGACCTATAAGAACCGGTTCCAGAAGAGCTACTACAAGCGCCGCGACGTCGTGAACGCTGAACGCAAGAACCTCTACCACACGCGCAGAGAACTCCGCGTATGCGTGAGGTGCGGCGGCATCCTCGCGCCCGACAGCAAACTCTTCTGCATGAGCCACAACCTAAAACCGCTTTAGATCTGTATTTCTGGATTCATGATCCTGATGTTCTTGGCTTTCTTCCGCACCATGACCATGATCATATCTTCGAGTTCTTGGAGGAGGAACATGATTTCTGGATAGGTGAACTTCTTTCTCGTGTAGCGTGTCTTCACCTTGAGGTATTTCTTCCCGTTGAGGCGTAGCGCGTCCATTTCGTAGAGGATGCTTTCGAGGCCTGGAGTGCCTTTCTCGCTGCGGAACTTCCTGAGGAAGTCGAACATGGCGAGCTGGATGATGATGATTTCCTTGCTGTCTTTCTCGCTGTCAGGATCCTGCAAGAACAAGAGGCTGAGGTGGTAGAACTGCCTGAAGCTTTGTATCGTGCTGCGATCCAGCGTTAAGATGCGCTTGAGGTAGATCTCGCGCGCGTCGATTCTCACAGGATCACCGCCAAGAGGAAGACGAGGAGCATGATGAGGAGCCACTTCAGGGCTGCGCGCTCCATGCCCAGGAAGGCGGCTAATTCGCGGTCAGCCGCACGAACCCAGAGCGTGAGGCCTCTGGGATCCTCCCCGATCGCGCCGGCTACCTTGTCGTGCAGGAAGGCTTCTTTCTCGCGGTAGGTGAGTTTCATTTCGGCGGTGCCGCCCCAGGCACGGGGATCACCTGGATGTTCTGGATTTCTTGCTTCTTCTTGTGTGCTGGGCTGGCGTCGATCGCGTCTTCCATCATCGTGGCGAGTTCTTTCAGGTTTTCTTGGATCGTGTAGCGGTAGATGTTGCTCGTGATGGTTTCGTCGATGAGGTGGCGGCTTTCCCAGTGGTGGCTGAGGAAGAGGATGTCGTAGAGTTTGGGCGCGAAGGTCATGCCCCTTAAATACACGATGTCGCCGCTGAGGTTGGTGAAGTCGTCGAGCGTGCCCATCACGACTTCTGGCTTGCCGAAGATCCTGTCGAACATGCCGCGTTGGAATGCGATGAAGAGGAGGTTGTCGTAGCTTTTCACGTCTGGAGCGTTGACGAGCTTTCGTTCTTCCCCTTCGGGCGTTTCTTCCAGGCGTTTCGGCGCGCCTTTGATCATGCAGCTGCCGACGATGTCGCCGACGTATCTGACGCTCCAGTTGTCGCCGTAGGCTTGCATGTAGAGTTTTTGCCGGAACGGGTGTTGGTTGAGCTTGCACGCCCCGATGATGTTGTCCTTATGCACCGCTACCAGGTCTATTTTCTTGGTTTGGAAGAGCCAGATGACGACGTAGACGACGATCCCGATGGCGGCGAGGATGAGGAGGCCGAGGCCTATCTTCTTGGCGAGGCCGAGGATGCCGATCATGCCGTAGCGCCAGACGACGAAGATGACGACGAGGATGAACGCGACGACGCCGCCACCGACGATGTATTTAAGAGCGTTCTTCTGCATGGGGGCTCCTCGGTTGGTTCTGTTCTTGGGCTTGTTTGGCGAGGCTTTCGGTCAGGGCTTTATACTGCTTGAAGCGGCGGCGGCTCACGATCTCGAAGAGCCAGAGGGCGGCGCTGAAGCTGGCGAAGATGGTGATGCCGAGCGTGAATTTGAGCTTTCGGAGTTCATAGTCTACTTCGTTGATCACGATGGCTTTCTGGATCTCGAATTGTTCGTTGGTTTCTCTGCCGAATTCTGTCATGTAGTCGCGGCACTGTTCGCCTTGTTGTTGGATGAGCGTGCCGAGTTGTTCGTTCCTGAGTTGTTCGCCGGGCGCTGGGATCGTTGCGGCGCTCACGATAGGGAGGAGTAAGACGAAGAGGATGATGCTTGTTTTCATAGGCGTTCACCTGAAGCTGCTATATGCCCACCACAACAGGATGATGAGGAAGAGGAGTGCCCAGATGCGGATGTCGAAGATGTCGATACCGATAAAGGTGAGTTTGGGAGTGTTCCCGAAGCATTTGATGCCCACGAAGGGGGGTGATTCGTCGCCGACGGGCGGCGTGGCAAAATAGCCGGCTTCTTGGAGGCTGGCGAGGGCCAGGCTGGTTTGGTTTGTCGTGAAGTCGATGCAGTCATCAACGCACACATAGGCGTTTGTTTCATAGTCATAGTAGTATCCTAGTGGCGGTTCGCACGCGAAGCTGTAAAAGTTCTTGTCGCCTTTGCTTTCGCACTGGAACTTCTGCAGCCACGTCTTGTTCTCGTCTGGGGTGCGGTAGGCGTCGCCAGCGCACAACCCGATGTTCGTGTGGAGGGCGCTGTCGCTGAGGAAGCCGTCGCTGTCATGGTTTTCGATGACGGTGCAGTTGGTGCAGAAGCCGCCGTCATAGTTATAATACCACGTGTCGTTCACCACGATGGGTGGAGCGCAGGCCGCTTCGGCTTTCGTGTAGTTCCTGACAGTGTCGATGGTGAAGTAGGTCGCCACGTTCTTGGGCAGGTTGAACGCGCTTCCCGTCACTTTCACGTCGTTCACGCAGAACGTGCCGGTCATGTTGAAGAAGAAGGGGAGGATGAACGTGCCGATCATGCTGATCATGACGATGAACAGCATGAACAATATGGGGCGTGGGAGGACGTTGAACGTCCAGTCTACCGCGCTTTTAATGAAGTCGAGCACGTCGCTGATGATGGGAATACTCATTTATCGCTCCTCCCTTTCATGAAGACGATGGCGATGATGATGAAGATGAGGGCGAGCCAGATGAGGGGGTTCTTCACGATGCTCTTCCACGTCCATTCGAGGGCGGCGCCGCCGGTGAGGCGTGCGAAGCACACGTTTGGGTTCTCGCCCACCCTGCACTGCGTCCAATCAAAGCTGCTGTTGCCTGGTTCGACGTAGAGCGCGCCGAGCGTGTATTCGAGTTCTGTCTGCTGTTCTTCCGTGAGTGTTTCCGTGTTTGGCGTGTAGATGCTGATGCTGTCGAGGCTATAATTGCAGTAGTCGGCGAACATGTTCTGTCCGATGTAGAGCCAGCTGATCTGTCCGGCAGCGTTTCCGTATTGGGTGAAGTCGTTCCCCACGCTTTGCTGGACATCGTTCACGTAGACGCTATAGGTTTTGGGCGTGTTGCCTGGGTAGACGAGTATTTCGAGCGTGCTCGTGTTGGTATAGTCGTCGCACGTGACGGGGAACGTGCCGATGTTGTTGTAGGCGCTGTCATAGATCGTGCTCCCGTCGATTTGGATGCTGAACGCTGTTTCTTCTTGGTCGCCCATCTGGAAGAAGTAGGTAGTGCCGACGCCGTCGCACACGCCTAGTTCTGCGGTGACGATGAACGCTTCGTCAGTGATCGGCGTGATGTAGTAATAGATGCGCTGTTCGTAGAGGCTGCTGGTCGGCGTGCAGAGGTATTGACCACCGATTGGCGTGATGTCGCTGCCGCCCCAGTCGTGATTGAGGACGCTATCCGTGTAGCTGAAGGTTTCGTCGAGGTAGCACCCGTCAGCCACGTTGCAGTCACTAGCGCCAGTGTCATAACTCCAGACT
>CAYGYC010000438.1:0-3780 GCA_964353755.1 uncultured archaeon
ACTTACTAATTTTTAAATTATAATAACTATAAAATTATATAATTTTTAATCAGTAAATAAGAGTTAAGAAACTAGTAAGTTTTTTATCAATAAATGAGAGGTAAGAACTAATATGGAAGAAATTGAAAGGCTGAAACATCAAGCCGAAGAGAATTTGAGGTTAGCGCAGGATGAAATGGGCGCCGCAAAAACCTTGGCATCGGTCGCTAAATCGGAGATAGAAAAAGCTAAAGCGAGAGAAAAATTAACGGAAAGAAGGCTAGAACTAGCTAAAATTCAAACTGAACTGGCAGAGAAAACAAGAAAATTAGTGGAAAACAAAATAAAGCTCAAAAATGAAAAGGTATTAGAATTTGAAGAAGATGAGTTAAAGAGAGAGCAAGCAGAAGCTGTTCATAACGAAAAAATTGCTGAAAACGAAAAAATGGTTGCCGAAATCTATAAACGGCTCGCTGAAAAAGAAGTCGAAATCGCAAAAGCGAAGGATGATTTATCAAAAGAAAAAATGGATGTCGCCAAAGAACGAGATAAATTAGGGAAATTGACTTTAGACTATGTTAAAGCGCTTGAAAATCATCAGGCCCGGCAAAAAGAAGGCATCGCCGAAAAAATCCAAGACGCCCAGGCAAAAATGAAAAAAGCGCAAGATGCCTATCTCGGACATCAAAAGCAATTGACGAAAGAAATCAAAGATGTTTATGTCCAGCAACAAAAAATTTGGGATAAAGAGAACGCATTATCCGATATTAATAAGCAACTTTCTATAAAAATCAGTGAATTAGAAAAAATTCGACATGCTTAACCTTTTTTTTTCTTTTATAAGAATTCAGGGATATGCTGATATTTTAACAAATCGTCTAGTGGCTGGCGATCCCGAACTATATATGATTTTCCTTTTCTCACTAAAATCTCGGCTGCCAAAGGTCGTAAATTATAATTACTCGCCATCGTGAAGCCGTAAGCTCCCGCATCTAATATTGCCAAAATATCGCCTTCTTCGACAGGGGGTAACTGCCGATTTCGAGCGAGAATATCTCCAGATTCGCATAAGGGTCCTGCGATTTCATAAACTTGTTCTGGTTTCTTATCCATTTTATTCGCTACTACGACTTCATGATAGGAACCATACATTGTGGGTCGTATCAGATTATTAAAGCCTGCATCGATCCCAATATAAGTCTTATTTGCGGTTTGTTTTATCGTATTTACTTCTGTTAAAATAATAGTTGATTCTGCAACAAGAAACCGACCCGGTTCGATACAGAAAATGGGTTCTCCTAACTCATATTCTTGGATTTTCTGTTTAAATAATCCCAAGATTGTGGCGCCATAGCCCTCTAAATCGAATGGTTTCTCTGCAAGTGTGTAAGGAATTCCAATTCCGCCACCAAAATCCATAAATTCAAAATTAATTCCTAATTCGGCATGGATTTTCCTGGCAATTTCTAAGAATTTCTTCGCTGCAATTTTAAAAGGATTAATTTCCAAGATTCCTGATCCAATGTGCATATGGATCCCAAATCGATTAAACCCTATGTCTTGGGCTTCTTTGTAGGCTTGTAGAATGGAACTCTCTAGAATCCCAAATTTAATATCAGGGCCTGCCGTAATGCAATGGTCATGAAACCCACTCCCAAATTCTGGGTTCACTCGAAAGGAAAGAAGGTTACATTCCAGATTTTTCTGGCGCATTAGTTTATGCAAGCGTTTAATTTGAGAGAGCGCATCTAAATTTATTATCACCCCTTTAGATAAGGCAAATTCCAAATCCTGATTTGTAAAATTATTTCCTGTATATATTATCTGGTCCGGGGAATATCCCGCTTTTAAAGCCGTGTATATCTCTCCTATCGAAACACAATCTAAAGAGGCACCCTCTTTCTTCAGGATTTTTAAAATAGCGATACTAGAATTGGCTTTTACGGCATAGTGAATCCTAACCTTTGAATAATTCTTCTGTAAGATTTCCTTTAACATATTATAGTGTTGCCGTATCGTTTCTTCATTAATTACATATATTGGTGTTCCATAAGCTGCTAATTTAACGGCATCGCAACCTCCAATCCATAAATGCCCATTCCTAATTTCCATCTTCTTCTGGCTTAAGTCAATCATCCCGGAGAACCTTCCGTATTTATCTATTATCCTTTCATTCATTTTGCCGGAATAAAAAATCCTTTTTTAAATCACCGAGTTAAAATATCCTTGAGAAAGAAATTTTATAGTAGATTTAAAAAATTTATTAAAAGGTACAAGATAATTTGAAAAATTTATGCGTAGGGATTTTCAGATGGCAGAAAACATTGAAAAATTCAAGGCGTTAAAACTCATCGATGAAGGATTAAAGCTCCGGGATCAAGGATTTTTCAAACAAGTAATTAGTAAATGGGAGGAAGCTGTCGTTATATATAAAAAACTAGGCTTAGAAAAGGAACTTGCAGACATATCTATCGAACTAGGCAATGCCTTTTTCACTTTAGGGCGTGAGAGTAAAGCGGAGGAGTGTTATCACACAGCAGGAGCGATTTACGAAAAATTAGACATTCCAAAAACCCTCCAGCATATCTCTATAAAGGAACGGCAGGTACAAGGCGCTACCAACACTGAAGAAGAAATGCAAGAACAACCTGCCGGAAAAAGACTCACCTTGAAAATCATTGTTGTAGGGGACCCCGCTGTGGGGAAGACGTCGCTCATTCGGCGCCATGCCACAGGCCAGTTTGAAGAAACCTATGCACCCACTATTGGGACCGATTTCGCCCTCAAAGTCATCCATTTAGAAGATATGGAAATTACTTTTACCATTTGGGATATCGGGGGGCATGAGAGTTTCATGACTATCCGGAACGTCTATTACGAAGGCGCTGATGGGGCGGTCATTATTTATGATGCCACCCGTCAAGAAACCTTTAAAAATGTTAAAAAGTGGTATGATGATTTCACCAAAGTCGTTGGTATAATTCCTACGGTTATCATTGGCAATAAAATCGATCTAGAACGCTTGGTCAAAAAAGACGACGGTGAAAAATTAGCCCTGGAGCTTCACGCCATTTTCTACGAAAGCTCTGCGAAGACGGGCGAAAATGTCGATACCGCTTTCAAACATCTCGCCAATTTATGTGTCAAAATATAATTTCTATTTTTCTCAATATGGAAATTACTGTTATAATATAATTTCTATTAGTCTTGACTGGATAAAAAAAAAGAAAGAAAAAATATAGATTTATGCGTATTTGTATTTGGTTAATAACAAATAGACTATACCAACTGCGGCTATGGCTACGGTAGCTATCTCAATCCACAATGTCCAATTCGTCCAAATGCCCGACGATAAAGCAGCCTGAATACCAACTATGACATCGGTGATGAACTTTACGATTACATAACTGAGGACCACTAGCGAAATGCCCCATCCCCATTCCTGGTCCTTAATAAGTCCGATACCGCCAATGAAACCCCAGGCACCTATTAGTATTTCAGCATACCCTAAAACGCCTAGAATGTCAGGTATTCCCAACGATGCAAAAATGTTAATACCACACAACTGGAGTACTCCTATCAATGCTATAAGTCCACCTGCAATCATTAGAATAATGCCATAGAGCCATGAACCGCCTTCACCTTTACTTGTTTTTTCTGCCATTGTATATCACTTCTATTTTTTTAGCTTCATTTTTTTAGTTTAAAGCTAAATTGATGTATTACTGAACCTAAATATAATTTTTTCTACCTTTTACTTTAGGGGGAACTAATAAGAATTATTAAAAAATTGCGCATAAA
>CAYGYC010000439.1:0-3776 GCA_964353755.1 uncultured archaeon
ATCGAGATCGTTGGCCAGCGTTCCTGGGTACTGGTGCAGGCCGATGGCCAGCGCTTGCCCTTCGGGGACGGGGTCTTTGCCAGCGTGCTCAGCGTGAGCGTTCTGGAGCACATTGACGAAGTTCAGCAGGTCATCGCGGAGGTCTGGCGCGTCTTGCGGCCGGGCGGGGTGTTTGTCTTCACGACGCCTTCCCCTAAGATGGGACAGATGCTTTTCTACTCTCGGCTCCTGACGGCGCTGGGTCTGGGTTCGCTAGGTAGGCGGTACGGGAATCTGGTGGACCGCTTCTTCCACCACGTCTCGTTGAAACCTCTGGAGGAGTGGTCGGCGGCCCTGGAGGGGGCGGGCTTCCGCGTCCGTGAGGCGCGCCAGACTGTTCCGCCGAAGCTGACCACGGTCTTCGACCTGACATTACCAGGGGCTCTTCCTTCCCAAATAGGCCGCTTTTGGGGAAGAGGCAGGTGGGTGTGGCGCCCACCGGGCGTGATCTGGCTCTGGAACCGGCTGCTGGGCGGCCTTGTGGAGGAGGACAAGGAGGAGGGTTGCAACTTCTTCTTAGCTGTCGAGAAGCCGTGACACGCGGACGGCTCGCAGTTAACGATACCGTCCTGATGCTGGGGCGGCTGGTCCTGTGGGTGGCCGCTTTCGTTGTCGCCTACCAGGGGCAGATGGTGCTGGAGGATCGCGGCAGCCTGGGCCGTGCTCTGGTGTACATGGTGGTGGCCACAGTCTTCATCGTGATCGCCACCTTTGGCTGGCACCCTCAGAGGCGGGAGGCGGCGAGCGAGGGGCCAGGTGCGGACAGGGCCCGGGGGTGGCCACGGGTCCTTTGGCAAGGCGTCGCCTCTCTCTGGCTGCTGGCGGCGGCTCTAGGCCTGGGGCTGGCGTTCCGCCTGTACCTGCTGACTAAGGAGCCTTTCGGCATCTGGTTCGACGAGGCCCAGAACGGGCTGATCGCCCGCGACATCCTCCACGGCGACTTTCCTCCCCTGTTTATTGGCGGCTTCTCTCAGCTACCTTCGCTCTTCTTCTATGTCCTGGCCGGCGCCTCGAAGGTCATGGGTGAAGGCGTAGTCACACTGCGTACGGTCAGCACCATCGGGGGCCTGCTGGCGCTTCCCCTGGTCTTCCTTCTGGCGCGGGAGCTCTTCGGGACGCGGGTGGGGGTGCTGGCGACCTTTTTCCTGGCCGTCATGCGCTGGCACGTGAACTTCAGCCGCTTCGGCGTGAGCAACACTTGGGCCTCCTTCTTGGCCCTGGCGGCTGTGTATTTCCTGGTGCGCGGTCTGCGTGGCCGGGGACGGTGGAACCTGGTGGCTTCGGGGATCTTCACCGGCCTGGGGCCCTACTCAGGCTTTTACTTCACCTTCATACCAGTGGTCATGGTGCTTTACTGGCTCCATTCCGCTCTATCGCAGCGGGTGCTGAGTCTGCGAGACCACGCGCTGGCCATAGTGGTGGTGGGCGTCGTGGCCGCGGCCGTTTACTCTCCGGTGGGAGTCTGGGGCCTTCGGCACCAAGACGAGCTCACGTCACGCCCGAACACCGTCTCAATCGTGAAGGGGAAGAGCCGCGGCGATGCCGTGCAGGCGGTCCTCAAGGGCACCAAGCAGCACGTGCTCATGTTCAACTCGGTGGGCGACGGCAACGGCCGTCACAACCTTCCGGGAAGTCCCATGCTAGATACCTTCACCGGCCTCTTCTTTGTCCTGGGCATCGGCATCTGCGCCGCCAAGGCGCGCTGGCCGGAGTACTTCCTTCCGCTGGCCTGGCTGGCCCTGGTCCTACAGAGCGGTATCTGGTCGGATGGGGCGCCCCAGGCCTTCCGGACATCGGCGGTGACGCCGGCGGTCGCCATGCTGGCTGCCTTGCCCCTGGGGGCTGCTCTTTCCTTCGCCTATGATAGGCGGCGAGCCCCCGATCTCTGGGAGGGCGGCAAGGGTTCCTTCTGGCAGGAGGCCGGCGGTATCGTGCGGGCCGACCCTGTGGGCTACGCCGCTCGTGTCCTAGTGGGCCTCGCAGCCCTTTTCTTCCTAGCCCAAGCTGGGCGTCTCAACTTCGACACCTACTTCCACAAGCAACTGGAGCGGCCCGACGTGTGGGCTTCGTACTCTGCCGCTCCTACCATCGTGGGCAACGAGATCAACAGGTTGAGGCCGGAGGGTGCCCAGTTTTACGTCTCAACGACGTTTGTCAATGAGCCCAGCCGCTTGTTTCTTACGGGACCGGATACCGGCGACGTCGCCACTTTCGACACCGGAAGTCAGATCCCGGTGCGGGTTCTGCAACCTGCGGTCTTCTTCCATGATGCCTTGGAGGAAGCGCAGTTCCAGCGTCTGCAGGCCATGTATCCGGGAGGCACCTTCATCGGGCACCGGGGGCCCGGCGGCGGAGGTCCCGCGCTCTTCGAAAGTGTCTTGGACGTCGACGACGTGCGTTCCCTGATGGGTGTGACGGCGTTGTACGTTGCGGGCGATGGGCAACAGGTGCAGCGTGTGGAGTCCGAGGTGACTGCCGATTGGTCTACGGCGGCTCCCCTGGAGCCTCCGTTCCGGGCAAGCTGGTCCGGGTTCATCGCCATGCCTGATTACGGCGAGTACGTGCTAGGCCTGCGCGTCCCCGGCCACGGTCGCGTTCTCTTGGACGGGGAGCTCTTCGCCGAAGGAGACGGTACTCTGGAAGGCCGTGCCCTCCTGTTTCAGGGGCCGCATCGGATGGAGATCGAGGCCGACATCCAGGGTAAGGGAATGGTCCAGTTGTACTGGGTACGGCCGAAGGCACAGACCACGGAGCCCGTGCCCTCGACGGACCTGTTCTCGTCGCCGTCGGTGTATTGGGGACTGCGCGCCTCCTTCTACGCGGGAGTCGGCTTTGAGAAGACGCCTGTGTGGGAACGTCTGGACCCCTTCGTGGCTTTCCGTTACGGTGGCGACGCAAACATACCAGTAAGCGGGCCGTTCAGCGCGCACTGGAAGGGAAAGCTGCTGGCGCCCGCTTCAGGCACCTACGGCATGCGCCTCTTTACCATCGGTGACGGCAGGGTGCTCATCGATGGGCAGCAGTTGCTTGTGAGTGCCCCCTCCGTCACCAGCGAGCTGGAGGTTGCCCTAACCGCAGGCCCTCACGACATTGAGGTCTTCTTCAGCAACAGCATCGGCAGCGCTCAGGTGATGCTTTCCTGGCGGCCGCCGGGTGGCGAGTGGACTACTATCCCTGCTCAGTACTTCGCTCTCCGCTGAGGCCGGGAGGCGTGTGGGATAGGAGCGAGGACGGCTCGCCGCACAGGAGCGTGTGCTATCATGCTGTCCGTGGTGGGCTAGAATCAGGAGGCCCGCACTCGGCCTGAGACGACGTGAAGCCTATCAAGACGTTCTCGCTGCCCCTCCAGAATTTCCCCTGGTTGCCCATCCCCCGGAAGATCCAGATCACAGTTGCTGTGGCTGTTGCCGTCGTGCTGGGGCTTCGTGCGCAGTGGTACCTGGTGGACCAGGTCGAACTGCGTACCGGCCTCGTTTATTGGGCGTTCGCTGTCGCGTTCTTCCTCTTCGGCCTCTGGCAGGCACGAGGCGCTCTCCTGGACGGTGGTATGTCGGAGGGGGCTGCCGATGAAACTGACAAGTTCACTCTCCCGCGCCCGACCGAGATTGCGCTGTTCGCGCTGGTCCTTGCCGTGGGCATCTTCTTTCGCTTCTACAGGATCGGCGCCATCCCTCCCGGGTTGAACCACGATGCTGCCTGGAACGGCCTTTACGCCATCCGCATTACTCAGGGAATCC
>CAYGYC010000440.1:0-3774 GCA_964353755.1 uncultured archaeon
AGAAAACTAAATTGACTAGTGCTTCAAGACCGCTAAAAAAGAAACCCAAAACAAAAGTATCCTCTTGAAATAGGGCGAGAAAATAAAATCAACCGTTTCTGGGAAGATATAAGTTTATAAGAAATGATGAGGCTTTTACCATAAATAGTGAATTAGTTATTTCTAAATACACAAATTCGGTGGGACCCATGAATACTGACGAAGAAGATTCATTCCTTTGGGTCGGAACGATCTCTCTGACTTATAAAAGAAATTTCTTATTTCTGGGAGTAGGGTTACTCGTTCTGCCCTGTTTGTTCCTATTTGGTGTTTTTTGGAGTTTTTCCTATTATAAGGAGATGCCACCTCTTGATTTGTTTTGGGGTTTATTTTTTTTGGGCCTTTTTGTGTTTTTTAGTTGGTTTGTTGGAGGGATTTTATTCGCCACTATTAGAGGCTATCCTAAATATTATCTTACTAACCACCAATTGATCAATAAGGATTGGACGCCATGGAGAGTAATAAAAACAGAGGTCCTTGATTTGGCTAAAATTCAGACTGTATATTTCGTAGATGAACCCCTTCCTGATTCAGGAAGCGTGCATTTTTATACTAGACCTCTGGAAATCCTCTTGGAGGAAGTTGCACGGATGAGAAAACCGCGTTTACAAAAAAATCTAATAACCTGGACGTCCTTAGGCAAATGTGATTTAACCTTTGAGAAAGTCAATTCTCCCTTGAAATTGATCGAAGCGCTCGAATCTATTCTTCCATTGAAACCATATCCCTCATTGAGATATGTCTATCAGCGTAGTGGTTCCTAATTCGCATATTATGCATTTTTATATAAAGACCGCAGCAGTCCTCTTGGATGAAGTTGTACGAAAGAGAAAATCCCATTTTAAATAAAAATTTTGGATGGATTTTATTAGGAAATAAATCCCACTGAATCGACTAGTTTTACATTCAGTGGGCAAAAGATACAACTCAATTTTGTAATTAATATAGATCGCTAGTGACCGATTTGTACAATGATGGTGGCAAAATCGTAATTACACTTCAAAGAAGAATTAAAGTACAATCCTATCCTTATCATTGCACAAATAAGACCTATATATTTTATCCGCCCTTCATATTTCCTCATCCGCATATTTGGGAAGGTACCAAAATCCTGTAACGTGATGTCTTTTAGATAAAAAAAATAAAAATGTCTCAACAAAATCTTCAAATTAAAACTCCGAGAGTACTTTTTTCAAAGAGTTAAATTATAGAAGCGGGTAAAATGTATGGTCCTCGACACGGATGCGCATAAATCCGAATTATCCGGCTATCGTTGGGTTGTCTTACTTATTAATTGGTTTATTGTTTTTTTTGTATATGGATCTTGGTTATTTATTGTGGTGATATTTCAAAAAATTCCTTTTTTAGAGGATAATGATTGGTTGCAAAATATTATCTATGTTCTCCCATTTATAGGATTAATTTGTATGGGGCTTCCCGCAGGAGGATTAATTGATAAATATGGCTTGAAACGAATTGGATTTATTGGGTTATTCATTGTAACTCTCTCTACTTTTTGTCGGGGGCTAAGTTATGACTTTGTAACTCTGGCATTGAGTAGTATCGTTTTAGGATTCGGTGTAGGTCTTATCATACCGATAGGAAATAAATTAATCAGTATGTGGTTTGGAGAGAAAGAAATGGGAACGGCGAGTGGGATTACAGTAATGGCGGCTGGACTTGGCATTGCCGTTTCACAATCAATAACTATTCTCCTATTGATGCCTTGGCTCGGATCTGCACAAAATCTTTTTTACTTTTTTGCATTCTGTAATCTCCTCATGTTGATTCTATGGAATTTCATCAAAGAAAAACCAACCGGATCAATCAAACGGGATCGAGTCCCCCTGCGGGAAGCACTTAGCAAAATTATGCATAATAAATACGTCTGGATCCTTTCTCTTGTTAATTTAATTATTTTAGCAATATTTTATACCACCATAAAAGCCCCAATTTTCAAAAATATTTTGGTGGATGAATCTTTAGCTGGGTTAGCAATCTCATTAGTCTCATATGGTGCCATGATTTCAAATGTCCTCATGCCCATCTTGAGCGATCGATTTCGAAATAGGCGAACCTTTTTATTTCTCGCCTTTTTATTCCTGGTGCCTTCCCTCATCCTGGTTAATTACCTCGGCGCATCAGGAGTATGGATTCTGAGTTTTGCCATCGGATTCCTAGTCGGCACAATAACACCCCTCGTTTTAGTGATTCCCATTGAATTAAAAGGCGTGGGCCATTCCTATGTAGCCGGCGCTACAGGTTTGATCACGGTTATCGGCAAAATTGGCGCTCTGACTTTTCCATTAATCTATTTACTTATTACTACCATTTCTGATGCTGGAATGGGATTCGTTTTTCTAGCAATCTTTTCAATTATTGCCATTCTACTCGTCAAACTACTGCCCGAAACGGCTGGAAAAGCCGGCGAAAGCGATACCAAAAGTGGATAACTCCAAGAATCTTTTTATGGTTTAAAATTTCTTTCTGTAAGAATTTTGTAACGAAAAAGATGTAGCATTATTTTTCTCCTAATCTAACGTTACTTTCGATTGCAACCGTTCTGCTAAGTAGATAAAAGGAGTACCATTTCGCTACTTTTAGGTACTTGGCTTAGTCCTCGGATGACGGTTTCCTGGAGTTCACGGAACTCTCCCTCCGTCATCTTCATTTGGACTCCTTCTGCGGGAACGGAACTCGCTACATCTTGAGGCTTTTTCTGTAAATCCCGCCAGAGCACGCCGAAGATATTTAGCAGGGCTAGCAAGTGCCGGTTCATCGTAAAACCACACGATTTACAGCTGAACCGTTCGGTTTTACAGGGCGTAATTTTACCGCATTGCCAGCAGCGGCAGGACGTGTTTCGGGGATTGATAAAGGCAACAGCATTTCCCGTTGCCAGCATTTTATACTGGAGCAATGTTTGGAACTGCCCAAAATTCCAGCGATTCAGCCGCCTTCGCATCTTTTTCGACTGTTTATAGGGTTTTTGCCAGGACTTCAAATTCTTTAATCGGGCGGCAGATTGGCGAATGTTCGTCAAACTCTCCAAGATCAGGAGCGGATTTTCTGCTTGGAGTTTTGTAACTAATCGGTTGGTCAATTTATGGAGATAATCTTTGGTTTTATTCCTTTCCCTTTGCCCATATTTGGTGAGTAAGCGCCGGCGCTGCAGCGGCTGATACCGGTGTGATTGTGCGATCTGGCTCATGATCTGCCGACGTTTTAAGGAATAGCGGTAATGAATCGTCGAGATTACCGAGGTATCCACGGAATGGATGGCAATCGCCTTTTTCGGCTTTATCACGGCGTATTCAATACTGCGCTCATTCAGATCGATGGGAACATAAGTTCTTATGGCAGAAGCGTGGATTTGCTTATGGAATGGAATAAAGATATGGAACCGGTTCGAATTTTTGGCCAGGGAGATCGCAATTTCGCCATACTGGTCCGCCCCAAACTCGTGGATAATCCGGCGGGCAAACGAATGCACCTGCACAGGGATATAAAGTCTGGTGTGCGGCTCACTCACCAGGATAAGATTTTTCCCCTCGAAGCGACATAAGATGCGTTCCAGTCGCATGGTATTCTTTGTATAGTGAGGACAATCCACAATGTGACGGGTTTTATATCGCCACGTATTCCAGGAAGTCAAGATTTCGGAAGCGATACGGGCGGATGAGTGGCAGTAATGGGTATGGAGCGGTTGAAATTGATGCTTCCATTCGCAGTAAA
>CAYGYC010000441.1:0-3771 GCA_964353755.1 uncultured archaeon
TGCAAACTTTACAAAATTCTTTGTGTAATATGGGGAAAGGGGGAGGGGTAATCGAATGGCAAGTTCAGTATAAGCCAGTATGGATCGAAGGAAAGAATCCCATTTTAATTAGTTATACAAATTCAGCCGTGAAAATCCCAGTCAATAAGATAATCGGAGAGCTTTTTAAAGGGGATAGTGAGAAAAAGGAACTATATTATGGCGAAGTCCCATTATATTACTATATTATTACAGATATGGATTGCTCCATTGGTCCCATCATGGAAAAATTAAATACAACGCTCCATCCGATTTTAGTTGAGTAAGGATTAAAGAATCCCCCAAATCAGGAAATCTCGGTCTTACTTATTTATTCTACTTTTCAATGGAGAGATTCACATTATGAAAATTTCTGAATAACGTAATGTATTAATTTTCACTAGCGTCCTCTGGAGCTATAAATAGAAAACCACGCTTTTTTTCTTTGATGACACGAAATCTTCGATATATTCTCCCGATATTCTCGTTACAATCCCCAGATATTATCGACCTTTAAATACTCTCCAGTGGAAGAATGGTACAATTAATGAAACAAGTGTTTGAGAAAAAAAAGTTTGAAAATAAGTGTGATAGAAAATAGTTCCAAATGAAATGACCGGGTGTGTAGGTATGTTCGGTTTTGAGAAAAGAAATGTTGGAGAATTTTTAGTTATCGACAAAATTTTGAAGAAGATTGATGTGACTGATTTGAAGAATCCCATTTGTATTCAAGGGATGCCGGGCACGGCCGATATCGGAAAAGTGGCTGTTGATCAAATAACAGCGGCTTTACGCCCGGAGATTGAAAAGATCATGGAAATTTGTTTTGATGATTATCCTGCGGGAGCTATCATTAATGATTCGCTCCTTTATGCACCAAAAGCTGAAATTTATTTATGGAAAGATCCCAAAGGACTTCAGGATGTATTCTTTGTGACAGCCGATGCCCAACCCATGTCGCCCCGTGGGATCTATGCCGTCTCAGAATATATTTCCACCTTGATGTTCCAATTCGGCGTCAAATTAATTGTTTCCTTAGGCGGCTTTCCGGTGGAACAATGTCAAAAAAATAATCGCGTATTTGTTAGCGCTACCTCAAAAGATGCCCTTGCGCCTTATCTTACTATAGCAAATACTGAGCCAATTACAAAAGGGGTTGTTTTGGGAGCCAATGGACTGGTTCCGACATTAGCTAAAATGAAATATAATATCGATGGGGTTGTTCTTCTGGCCGAAACGAATGGATTCGACGCTATGCAAACTGACAGTTATGACCTCAGAGCCTCACTTTCTTTAATAGGCATCCTTCAAAATCGATTGAATCTTCCCTTTGAAGCAGAATTTACGGAAGAAAAAATCCAAGGAATGGAAACAAAATTAACTGCTGAAAAAGAATCTATCAAGGAAGAACTCGGTTTAACGGAAAAAAAGGTTGCTGCCTTAAATTATTTCGGCTAAACTTTTCTTTACTATTAACCTTCTCTCTCTTCTTTTTATTAATTGAATCGCGCAATCTTTTTAAATCAACAATTTATTTATAGGTCATGGATAACAAAAAATCCTCCTTTACCTCCTTCAATCCAATCGAATCCTCCTCCAATGCGAATTTACTCAGAAAAGAATGTTTCGCTAGCATTCCTTTACGGAGGAATTATGAAATACTTCTATTAATTTCTTTTCTAATTGTTTTTGTATTTACCAGCGTTTATCTTTGGAAAAACATACTCGTTTTTGATTTTTGGTTTTATATTTTACTAGGGATTATTCTCTTCATTGTTATTTTGGGATATTTGATGGATCGGAAATATCGACCCAAGTGGAATGAGTATTTACTTGCCATTTTGAAAGAAATGAATGGGGTGGATACCGTTGAATTATCCGAGTTTATTAATAAGGCGCAACCATTTTTGGGCGCCAACTTAGGCAATTGCGAAAAGTTTCTTAAAATCGCAAGAAAATTCATGGAGGAACAGGTTATTGAAATCGTAATTCGGGGACCTAAGATTTACCTCAAGGGCTATGAGCCCCCGGAAGAACCGAAGGAAGAGAAAGCGGATGAAAAAAACGACGAGCAAAAAAAATGACCAGCTAATTCAATTAATTAGATCCGCCTTAACTGCGATAGATGGTTTATGGTTTTTAGAGTTAGAAAATAAAGTGGGGTTCGATGAAGCCTTTGAAATAGATGTGAAGGTGTGGAAACGCTATGGCCCAATTATCATCAAGCGAATTAGGAAAGCATTTGCAATCACGGATTCTAGTTTGGAGTCCTTTCTCCAAATTTTAGAAATACTGTGCGATATTGACGGCACTCAATTTAAAATCGAAAAGAAGTCTCCAGGTGAAGCAGTATTACGAGTGCTCTATTGTCCATGGTGGGAAAATTTGAAACGATCCAACCGGGAAAACCTCGTCCGATGTGATATTGTCGATGAGGTTATTTTTCCGGAATGGGCGAAAGCGTTCAATCCCCAACTGGAATTTCTTTTAACTAATTCACTTCCTAAAGGGCAAGATGCCTGTGAATGGCTAATTAAATTGAAAGATTAAGGGTTCAAAATGGAAAATTCACTTTCATTTCAGTGTATACGGTGCGGGAAATGCTGTAATCCTAGCAAATCTGACCCGGAAATGATCCATTACATACCGATCTACTTAGATGAAACAGACCGAATTGAAAGCTTAGCCGCCCAAAATAATCTCAAAATTCGAGTAGACCCGGATATCATGTATTACGACGAATTAAATTCGCGGCTAATTATCTTGACCTATGCCTTACAAATAGATAATGACGGATGTCCGTTTTTTCAATCACAGTGCTCTATCTATGAGCAGCGTCCCATTGTTTGTAAGGCCTATCCTCTTACCATTTGCCCTTCCAATGAGACCACGGCGATGATTTTGAAGCCGGAATGTTCCTTTGTCCAAAAGAATAACGCCGCTTTGAGAAACCTAGAGTACTATGAATTGAGCGATGTATTTAGTAATGAATTTCCCTACTCCCGTGAAATTCAAATTAAGGGAAATGAAATTACTAATCGAATAATCCAATTAGAAAATGAGAAGAAGATTCGAGTTCCCGTGAAACTTCCCGTGGAGCAAACAGAGGACATGATGGCTTTAGATAAAATTCGATTGGATAAAATACAGTAATTAGGATCGTAAAAATGAAATTTAAACTGGTTTGTTTTGATTTAGACGGTGTTTTAACGGAGAAAGACGATTCCTGGTCATATATTCATCATTATTTAGGAGTCTGGGAGCAAGCAAAAGCGAATCGACAATTATTTTTTACAGGGAAGATAGACTATCAGCAATGGGCGAATGCCGATGTCGGGTTATGGAAAAATACTCCTTTTGAGAAATTGAATGCTATTATTCAACAAATACGATTACGCCCAAATATAGCTATGGTGGTTGAAGAATTGAAGCATCACAATTTAAAGTTATTAATTCTCTCCTCAGGGCTTTCTCTTTTTGCAGACAGTGTTAAGAATCGATTTAATTTTGATTTTGCTATAGCCAATACTCCTGTGGTTGGAGAGGATGGAAAACTCACTGGCGAGGTGAATGTTAAAGTGAGTTATGATGATAAAGACCTCGTTTTGAAAAAGTTTCTCACCCCCTATAAGATTAAATTAACCGAATGCATTGCCGTTGGAGATGGTGATAACGATATTTCTCTCTTTAAAGCGGTAGGTTATAGTATTGCATTAAATCCAATGAGTGAGGCGGTTGCAAACGCTGCGGATA
>CAYGYC010000442.1:0-3762 GCA_964353755.1 uncultured archaeon
ATTGAAGTGCGGAGTGAATCTATAATATTTGCATTTTGAGAGTGTAGTTAGTTCGCTTGGCGGAATTTGGTGGGAAAGGTGAACGATAAGAAAATAGACTTGATTCCCATTAGTCTGGATAATTGAATTTTGAAGGTTTGAGCCCAACCGTTCCCTTCTAAATTCTTGTTGACTTTTGAATAAGGGTTTAATAGACTGTAGGGCATAAACGCCTTAACCCATTAACTCATTTGACGCTTATCGAGTAAAAGATGAAAAGTTATCCCCAGAAGATGCCATGGCGTAAGCTCTAAGGGGATTTTCTATTCCCTTGGAGCCTTCCTCAATTTCTCTTTGATAAGTCGAGTCGAAAAGTATCTTAATCCAGCGCGCAACCGGATAGACCTTAGATGATCTATTGAATAGGAAGTTAGGGGGCGGTTTAAATGTTGTTATTTGAGATTAAAAGAATTGGAAGATGAAAACTTACATTTTTGGGGTTTATTAAAAAACATCAAAAAACAAGACCTGAGCCTGAGCCGTTTGTATGGAAGGAGCCGAGAATAAGTGTTAATTTTCAACTACGTCCCTCCTTCTGACTATTGCTACTATACAGAAATAAACTCCATCGAATGGAAACTGATAAGGCTAAACTTCAGGACACAGTTGATAATCTTCAAACAGAGAATCAACAAAAGAAGGAGCGTAGTTGGCTTTTCCCCGATAGGCGCTGACAGGATGGACTCGCGAAAGAGTCATGCGTCCTGTATAACTGAAGAATAAAAATGTCTCGGAAATTAACGTTACAACATATGCAACAACTCGCAACTCAAAATGATGGAAAGTGCCTTTCAAGAACCTACATTAATAATCGACTTAAATTAAAATGGCAATGTATTAAAGGCCACATATGGGAAGCGCCAGCAAATGCTGTTCAACAAGGTCATTGGTGTCCGACGTGTGCAGGAAGGCCGAAAGTTACCATAAGGGATATGCGAAACCTTGCAGAATCTAAAGGAGGGAAGTGCTTATCAGAAAGCTATGTTAACGCGCATACCCATCTGAAGTGGAAATGCAAATATGGCCATGAATGGAAGGCGACTTCAAATAACATAAGTCGCGGAAAATGGTGCCCTACTTGCGGGATTGAGAGTCGCGCTCAAAAACAGCGATCTGGGATAGACGAAATGATAATTTTAGCAAAAGCAAGAGGTGGAACGTGTCTTTCTGAGAGCTACATAAATACCGATACAAAACTAAAATGGATGTGCTCTAAAGGCCATATTTGGGAAGCGATTCCTGATGCGGTAAAACGTGGAACTTGGTGCCCTGTTTGTAACACTTCAAAATCAGAAATTATCTGCCGTTTATTTTTTGAAGCCCTTTTTAATGCGCGATTCCCTTCATCCTGGCCAAATTGGTTGAGAAATAAATCTGGACAAGTATTGCAGTTAGATGGGTACAGTGAACCGCTCGGTATTGCTTTTGAGTATCAGGGTATTCAACATTACAGTTCAGTCGTATATTTTAGTCAGAAAGGTAGTCATTCGTTTAAAAAACGACAAGAGGATGATGAAAAGAAAAGGGAGCTCTGTCAAAAACACGGAATTAAACTTTTTCAAATACCATATTTAATCTTGGACAAGGCTGCCATCGAAGAAAAAGTTGCGAGTCTTCGTAAATTTGTCAAGAATAAAGCTGCAGCGTTAGGAATATCAATCCCTGACAATATTGGCCATATTGTAATTGACGCCAATAAAATTTATATTGATAACGAGATAGAAGAAATAATATTTAGAGTATTATCAAATGGCGGAAAACTACTTAAGGGCCAGTATGAAGGAGGTAAATCTCGATTCAAAGTCAAATGTGGTAAGGGACATATTTGGTTTGCCAGAGCTGATCATCTTAAGCGTGGAATATGGTGTCCTTTTTGCGCAGGCAATGTGAGGTCAAGCATAGATGTAATGAGACGCATAGCAGGAGAAAAAGGAGGAGAATGTCTTTCCAGCGAATACAGGGGGAACAATAAAAAACTCCTCTGGAGATGTAATAAGGGCCATGAATGGGAAACGGCCCCTGGACATATTAAAAGCGGCAGTTGGTGTCCTGTTTGTGCAGGAAACGGGCCCAAATCAATTGGAATATTCAAAGAATTAGCCAACAAAAAGAATGGCGAATGCTTGTCTGACAAGTACGTTAGCATGCATAGCAAACTGAAATGGCGTTGTGAGAAAGGACATGAATGGATGGCAACTCCTAATAGCGTAAAGAGAGGGAGTTGGTGTCCTCGCTGTAGTGGTAATGTCAAACTTACTTTAGAAGAATTAAAGGGTCTAGCTAAAGGCAGGGGTGGGCAATGTTTATCAAAAGAATACGTTAATAATCGTACAAAGCTCATATGGAGATGCGGAGACGGGCATGAGTGGTCAGCAACGCCAGCTCATGTGAAGAATGGAACATGGTGTCCTATATGCGCTAAGAAATAAAACTTGCTCTAACAATTCACTTGAGTTGATGGCCAATAAAAACTGGCCACAACTCACTTCAGTCGTTAGCCAAGGAGAATAAATGAATCAGCAGCAACTCTTGGAGATCGCAGAGAGGATTCTCGAAAAGCTCCACCAGAACCGCGATTACTGGGCGGGAGCAAAGGCCGAGGTGTGCGAGTTTTTGCGGTTATATGCTGGACCCAAAACATCTTTCTACGAAATCGCCGAAAAAGCCGCAGGTGCCTACATTCAAAAACATCTTGTCACCACAATGGAGTCCTACATTTCTTTTGTGAAAGCAGGACTGTATGCCGACATTTCTCCCGAAAGAAAAGCTCGGCTCGATGTCGTTTCTGATTTACTGGAACAGGCGAATACATTGCTTGAAAACGAAAAGGTACATCCGGCAGCGCCGGCAGTCTTGATCGGTGCCACTCTAGAGGAGTTCCTCAGAAACTGGATCGAAGCGGAAAGCCTTGCTCTGGGAGGAAAAAAGCAAGTCTGGACACCTACTGTAAAGTGTTGAGAGAGGCTGAGTTGATTTCAAAACAAGATTCGAAAGACATCACCTCTTGGGCTGGTATCAGAAACCATGCGGCACATGGTGAGTGGGTAGAGGTTAGCGACAGAAATCGGATAAGAATAATGTTAGAGGGCATTAATCTATTCATGCGCAGGTATACTACTGGCTAACTATGGAGGCAACGCATGATGATTGTTCCTATTACTGCAGATGAAATTGAATCCCGAGTTTCAAACGCCCTTAAAGTGCTGATTGAAGCTGATCGTTATTTGTTGGAAAATGACCTTAACGAGTGTTCAATAAACCATATGCTTGCATTTCATTTACAGAGCCAATTCGAAGGATGGCATGTGGACTGCGAATACAATAAGAATTACGAAAAGGCCAAAGAACTTGAGTTGCCGAAGGACAAAGTCGATTGGAATGACACCGAGGCCAAATCAGTCTTCCCTGACATAATTGTGCATAAGAGGGGAGGTGACGGCCCAAACCTGCTGGTGATAGAAGTTAAGAAAAGCTCAAACAAGTCTGATAGGAGACACGATTACAACAAACTGAAGCAATATGGTGACGTTCTGTCGTATTCGTGTGCGCTATTTTTGGAGATTGGAACAAAGGAGAATTCTGGCTCATGGTTTCTTGATTGGAAAAGAAGAAGAGATTTTACGGGCTGATGCTAACCACCGCTTGCACCTGATCGGCGAAGAAGCTTGGAGGGTCACATCTTCAGATGTCATTAAATATTTTTTGTAATTGGGGTTGTCCATA
>CAYGYC010000443.1:0-3731 GCA_964353755.1 uncultured archaeon
CTTGGAGCTATGCGAAACATTGGGTCGATTCGGCTTTGAAGACCGCTTTTGCCATCCTCAAGTCGTGGAAAAAAAACTATATTAAAGGGAATCGCACCCAAAAGAAACCGACGGTGAAACGGTCGTTCGTGCGAGTAAAACAAACCTTAATGAAACTCGAAGGCGAGCGCCTCAGGATTTCGATTAAACCACGTGAATTTATCTATATCGACCTTTCGCATCGCTACTTTAAATTAGACGGCAAACTCGGCGAACCGATTTTAACTCCCACCAAAATTCATTTACCACTTCAAACGAGTGTGCCTGACAATGGATCCTCGGACCTGATTGGGTGGGATTCAAACAAGTTTTCGTTGGACGGGTTTTCGCCGAAACAGGGCTGGCTGAAAATTGATCTCAACCCCTTATATACCCTCCACATTACCTATGAGAATAAAAGCCGACGAATTAATCAGATGTACGCACGAAATAAGCGAAAAGGGAAAGCCTTATATCAAAAATATAGGAAGCGGGAACGTCATCGGGTTCAAAATTACCTCTGCCATCTCATAAAACACCTGACTGCTCTGTCGGCAACGCACGGCTTTGAAGCCCTCGACAAACAGAAAATGAATCGCCACGCCAAAAAACGCTGGAATCGGGAATTGAATCATACGGATTGGCGGAAGATTGTCACCTTAATGAAGAATAAGGCAACTATTCGGGAGGTCACGCCGTACTATACCTCGAAGATATGTGCCAGATGCGGGTATCTCCATCAAGACCTGAGAGGCGAGCATATTTTCGAGTGTCCAAAATGCGGCTTGAGAATTGACCGGCAATTGAATGCCGCTATTAACATATACCTAAAGATGAGAGGAGTTTCCCACAAGATTGCCTGGTTTGACCAGGTCATTTGTGGTGGGTTTCCCTTGATCGGGGCGGAGACGAGTACCGCTGATGAACTCGCGAGGCGGTTAGATGAACTGATGAAGCCCCAAGTCTACGTATGCGTACCTACAAGTACATAGACTAAAACCCATACATACACCATTTTGTTTAAGATTATCTTTATGTTTAAATATCTCGATTTTTTAGCGCTTGGTCAGTTCATTTAATTTTATGAGATAAAGCTCGATATAACTTTGTTTTTTCAGATCAGTGCTCTCAAAACCGAGATTCCTAAGGGCATCCCATAAAAGATGTTCGATTGTGGCTTGTAAATTCAGATTTGTCTCAATGGTTGCCTGTAAATAACTGCCTATATTTATTCTAGCGCGATTTATGGCTTGAGCTTCAATATTTTTATCAAATTCAAATTCAATATCGTTAAGACGCCACCGATCTCGGTATTTAATAAGCCAGGCCAATTTTCTAAATCCAAGGCGAGTTATTATTGCTTCTACCGAGCCCACGACTGCTTCGCTGAGTAGTGGAATAGAAATATCTTTCCTAACTTCGTACTGCTCACCCTTGCGACCACTTTTCCAGGAGAATTCCCCACTTAGAAATTGATGGGTTTCGATATTTTCTTCAATCCGAATACGCAATAACTCATCCTTTTTAGTCAATCGATAATTTAAATCGAAATAACTATCTTTCTGGAGAACGCGCTGAAGGAGGGTTGCTCCAGCATCTTCAAATTTTTTAAGGAGTAGATCTTCATGTTTCACAAAAACTTTCGCTTCATATTCTCGAAATGGCATAATTTATTTTCCTTATGACTTATCCGTTTGTTGCTTATATTAGAAAATCATTCAAAAAGAGATGGGATTTTTACAAATTGGACAGATCCCCTTGACTCGTACCCATTCCAGAAAATGGGCGCGATGACCCGTGGCGCCACACTCAGGGCAAGTCTCGATCTCTTCATTTTCATCGATGAATAAATTACAAACGACACATTTGGGCAACTCATAGCCACAATTGGGGCAGATCAACTGGGTTTTATCAATCTTGGAGGAGCAGTTAGGACAGGGAATAAGTTCCATGGTATCTCCAGGCTTTGGTTCTGCTACAGGTGGTGGTCGGGTAGAAATCGAAGGAGGGGGGGAAGTAACTGGTTGATACGCAGGGATAGCAGGTGAGGGAGTTGGTGGGGGAAGAGGGACGGGAGGCGGCGTAGGTTTTATAGCAGGGCGGTGTCTTGCTCTGTACTTTTGAACATCTTTTTTCGCCGTCATTACAATTATAAACAAAACAATCCCCATACAACTAGCCGTAATTAAAATCATAATGCTTGTGAGGCTAAAAAAACTCTTTTCCACATAAGATGAATCTAAATGTACTCCAGCTAAGCGATTAGTATTGTCACGCGTCTCCCCTTCACCCCATTCTACCCATATGTAAAATTCTTTGAGAGTATCGCCCGGAAATAAGTCCCTGGTGGCATTGAAAGTTATCTGGATAGTAATTTTATTATCTTCATCTAGCGTAAAATTTTGGCTCCATATACGATTATCTATTTCTTCATCAAAGACTGCTATTCTAAGATCGGCAAAGACCGCCACTTTGAGTGAATAATTTATGAGATCATAGGATTTCCATTTCGTATTATCTATCGTAATATAGGCGGAAATATTAGTTCCATCTGGTACCTGAGAATAATGGGTGCTATCACCCGGGGTGGAAAAATAACTGGAAATGATTGCATTTCCCATTTTTATGGGCGTTACAGCTATCAATAAAATTGATAAAAAGATGAAAAAAACAACCGTGATTGATAGATATTTACCGCTTTTCATTTTCTATCTCAAGTCTAGAATTCTTAATATAATTAAAAAAATCACGATACTTAAAAGGTATCTAGATTTATTTCATTCTTATATCATCCGATTCTAAAAGGACATAGCCTCTAAGACCAATAAAAAATATTAGAAAAGAAAGTTGACATAGCATTCCTATTCTCAGAAGATGATTATTTGGAGATGACTTATCTGGATAAATTATCACTCCCACAGAAAGCGCATAATTATCTTCATGATGTTATTCATCTGTTAGAAAATCTGCTCCATGAACGCTTGCTTTCGATTATTATTTTCGGATCGCTTGTAAAAGGCTATTTTACAGAAGTAAGTGATGCGGATATCCTGATTATCGTTTCAGATGATTGTTCTAACAAAGAAATTAAACATCTTCACCAAATCATCATGTCCTATGAAGTTAAATATAAATATCTGATTCCTCCTAAGGGATTTATCTCTCAGATTCTTTATTGTATTGATAAATCAACGGGAATGTTCATATCTCACTTTGTTACCCGAAAGAAAGATTTTCTACAAGGAGATTTTGCCAAAACTTTTCAAGTTAATAAGCTTTTGGCTAAAGTATTAGCCCCCAACGAAATTGTTTATGGAAGCGTACTTTGTCGCGCAAGAGTTCTCTATGGCCAAGATTTAATAAAAGAAGCCAAAGCCCCTAATGTTACAATCACACAGCTTCTTAAAAGTATTTTGATGAATATGGTTACTAGTTTGTTTACATTATTTATCTATCCATTAACAAGACGAGCCACTCTTTATGAAATGGAATCAGCAAAATGGAGTTACCTTGCCGCGTACTATTATGTTTACCACGATTCGCCGCCCCTCCCCGTTCTGATCAAGTTCTTCTTAGATCGGAATATTTGCACTGCATACATTAAGAAATGGATAACCTTACGAAAAACCTATCATAAGGATCCTAAATTTGGCCTTTTCACTCCATGGAATATCCTCAAAATCCATTTAGCAGTCCTTAGTAATACCTAGATA
>CAYGYC010000444.1:0-3726 GCA_964353755.1 uncultured archaeon
CCCAATTAAAGCTGGGCAATCTTTTGAAACAAAGTTTTACAGAAGTGATGGATTACCAACTTTTCAAAGATATCCGGGATCGAAAACGCACGGGAAAGTGTGCCTCGTGTCATCACTTAACTCTATGCGGTGGGGGATGCAGAGTCCATGCCGAATGCGAGACCGGCGACTTTTTTGCTTCTTTCCCCTATTGCTGGCACCAAGAAGATCATGAACACAAACCCGCTTAAATCTTCCAGAATAACCAGAAGGGAAAGGAAAATTGGACTGGGAACCTGAAGCAAAAGCCCTATTTGAAAAAGTTTCTAATAAGATGCCCGAGGGATTTCGCCCATCAGTAGTGCCTATGATCATTGAGGCAGCTGAAAAAAGGTGCCGCGACCGAAATGGCTCCTATATTAATGACGCTGATATTATAGCCGGGATTTTTGATATTATTCCGGAAGCGTTTAAGCCTATTATGACAGATGATTTGAAATCCCTAGGAATTAACGTGGAACGATATATCGAGATTCGTGAGTTAAGAGACCGAATCAGGGTTTCGTGGGACACAATCGAAAAATCCTTTCATCATGGAAATATCCATTTTGCGATGTATGTAACCGATAAATGCAACCAAAAATGCTTGCATTGTGCCGCAGATTCTAAAGTTGAACGGCCCGAGCTCTCGACCGAGCAATGGTGTCAAATCGTTGAGAATTTAGAGACGGGATTGCAGAAGCAAGGGCGACATGGTGTTTATATTTGGTTTGGAGGGGAACCAACTATGCGTAAAGATATCCATAAGATCATGGAATTTTGCAGAAAACATAAATATTACCATGCAATAATCACAAACGGAGTTCTATTTGATGAAAAGTTCGCTAAATTGTGCGCTGAGAATCGGATGAGCCATGTTTTCGTGAGTTTTGATAGTGCAGATCCTAAAAAAAATGACAAAATACGGGGGATGCCTCGATCCTTAGAATATGCGGAGCGCGCCGTTAAAAATTGTTTAAAATATGGATTGTTTGTTTGTGCGTCGGTTACGATTATGAAGCAGAATATCGACGAACTTGACAAAATTAAAAAGTTATCTGAGAGCTGGGGCGCCCAACCGTATTTTAGGGCCGTGGTTAAGCAGAATCGGGCAGCAGAATACTGGGATGAAATCGGGCTTAGTCAGGACGAATACAAAAAACTTTATGCTTTTAAATATACACATGCTATTGAAACCATTAGGAAAGGCGAAGCGGGAACTCTTCCCGCATTTGAAATATATGAAATGACACCTTTCATGGAATCTCCAAAAGATGATAAGGAATTAACTGCGATCGAGTGGGGCGTTGGATGCTTGGCTTGTCGAACGATGATGGGGGTTGATGTAGATGGGACCATACTTCCTTGTGGGTATCCAACGAAATATACACTTGGAAATGCTTTAACTGATAATTTTGAAGATGTCTTGAATTCACAACGCTTTAAAGATATCCGCGACCGGAAAAGGACTGGAAAATGTGGTTCCTGCCATCATTTAAAATTCTGTGGCGGTGGATGTCGCGTACACACGGAATGTGAAACAGGGGATATACTTACCTCTTTTCCGTATTGCTGGCACCAAAACGACCATGAACACGGAAAATAACATTTTTAACCGTGAATTTTATGCGAATATTACTCATTTCTGGGAGTCGGGAAATTGTTCACGTAATAGTACCTCCCATAGGTGGAGCATACATTGCGGCATACCTTCTTAAACAAGGACATGATGTCAAATTATTAGATCTTACTTTGAGCAATGATTTCAAGAGGAATATCCAAAAGACTGTAGCCAGTTTCGACCCCCAACTGATAGGGATTTCAATTCGAAATATTGATTCAGCCACCTATCCGGGAAATCTCTTCTTTTACCTGCCCGCCAGAAATATTATTCGTTATATAAAAGAAATTGCAGAACCCCATATCCCCCTCATACTTGGGGGCGCAGGTTTTTCCATTTTCTCTGAAGAAATCTTGCGCGATTTAAGCCTTAATTTTGGGATTTTTGGTGAAGGGGAATTCGCCTTTGCCGAAGTGGTGAAAAGGTTAGAAAATAAAGAAGATCCGAGAAAAATACCGAAAGGGATCTGTTTTATTGATAATGATGACAAATATCACCAGAGACCACCTTGGCATGTTGAAAATCTCGATGAGCTACCCTTTCCAGCTAGAGAATTATTCGAAAATGAGAATTATCCCCTGAATCCAATAGAAAAGAATGGGCCGATCTGGGGAAATATCCAAACTAAGCGAGGTTGCCCCAAAAAATGTATTTATTGCAGTTATAAATACCTTGAAGGGCAACACGTGCGCTATCGTTCGCCCGAGAAAATTGCGGAAGAGCTGGAACTCATGGTCAATAATTTCGGGATTAAAAAGATCTTCATTGTGGACAGCGTCCTTAATTTGGATTATACTCATCTGAAGGAAACGTGTCAAGCAATTATAAAACACCATATTGATGTACAATGGGGCGCAAATTATGTTCCAAGCGGAGAGTTTATAGATCTTCTGCCCTTAATGAAGGAAAGTGGAGCTACTCATTTAGCTACTGGAATGGAATCGCTCTCCAATGATATGCTAAATAATATGAAAAAGGATAGATCGGCTGAGGAATCAATTATGACCGCCAAAAAGTGTAAAGAACTCGAAATCGAACAGCTTATTCATATTCTTATAGGAGGCCCTGGAGAGACGCTTGAATCCGCCCGTTCAACTTTTGACAGCTTAGAAACAGTTGAAAACTATCGAGGAGGAGCATGGCAAGGAGACGGTGATATTATCCTTTTTGTTGGGATGAGAATCTATCCTCACACATTACTTCACACCATTGCTGAAGAGGAGGGTGTAATACCTAAGGGGTTAAATTTACTCAACCCAAAGTTTTATCTCTCTCCTAAATTAGATGAATATAAACTATATGAACTAATTCGAGAGTATTGTACGGCCAATCCCCGCTGGATGTGCCCGGGGCTCGGTCTTAACAATCCCGAGGGATTTGCTGAGCTCAGTCAACTCCAATTTTCAAAATATCAACATTGAATGAACACATAACTCTATTTTTATCGATATTTGCGAGAAAACTACGGGATATTGCTCTATAGAACATATTTCACAAGATTGAAAATATTCTGGGTGAAAGCAGGGAGAAGATCATTAATTTTATGGAAATTTTCATATTCGCTGGTGAAAAAAACAAAATAGAAATGGGCTTTTAACTGAATATGTTTAAAGAAGAGCCAACCGTTCATCTCGACTTCTATCGTTTCCGGAACAAAAAGTTTGTAATCCTCTAATTTTTCAGCCATGTTCGCAAAAAAAGGACCGCAAATGTGACAGATATTTTTGCTGACTTCATCGGTATAGGCTTCTCCGATGAGAAGGATATTCTGATCAAGGAGCATCACCGCGCTTGAAGCCGTTTTTCGCATGAAATCATTCAAAACTTCTTGAATGAGCTGCCCTTTCGGCAGAACTTGAAGAATTCCCTGGACAAAGGCATGACTCAAGCTTTCAAAATCGTAAATACTGGTTTCATAATATGAAATATCCACCGTTTTTGCCATTTCGGAAAGAAGCGATTTAAGCGTTTGAATATCTTTTTGTATTTCCTTTAAATTTTTAATGTACGGATCCGCCTTATGTAGCAAAACTTTAATAATAGGGTAGCGATCCGGGTTAATTCGTTCAAATACCTCGAGTATATTC
>CAYGYC010000445.1:0-3710 GCA_964353755.1 uncultured archaeon
ATTCCCCATTGTCGCGCCCCATTAAAACTCGTTGCACCGCTAAACTGTAATTTGGTTTCGATTCTTGTAATAATTGCTGATATCGAGTTATTTCCTTTTGCAATTCTACTTCTCTGGCTGTAAATTCCTGAATCCCTAAACGCTGTTTGTCTAAAAGTTGACGATTAACCACTAGTTCCTGCTTGAATTTTTCAATTTTTTGAACATTGACCCTTATTTGATCTTCTAGGCTCCTCAATTCTCTCATAGCCTTTTGGAGAATTGAGGTTTGATCTCCTTTGGCTTCTTCGTATTCCTTTACCTTTTCTTCGATATTTATCCTTTTTTGACGTAATTCTCTTACTTGAAGATCAATATTCCGCAGAATCTTCTCTACTTCATTTATTTGAGTGAGCACCGCGGTTCGTTTGACATCTAATTCATGTGCTTTCTCTTTCAGGCGGGGAAGGGTGACTTCAAGATTTTTAATTTGATATTGGAGTTCTTTAATATCGTTTAAGATTTGATTTTGCTTTTCTGTTGATCTCTTGCTTTTTTGGATAATTTTTTGCTTATCTTGATTCAAATTTTGAATTTCTTGTTTTAAACTAGCAATTCTTTCTTCAAAAGAATGAATTTGTTGCTTAACTTCCTCTACTCGTTTATCTATTTGTTCAACATTTTTAAAGTCAATTTCATATCGAGTTGAAACCTCGACTTTCTGCGTCTCATATTCTCGCTTTTGCTTTTCCAGTTCTTCAATACGAGCCGTAAGATTTTTAATTTCTTGAAGGCGATCATCTATTTTTGCTTGAATTTTCGAAATCTTGGTGGATTCATCTTTGATCTGGGCTTCTAAATCATATAATTTGTTAGTAAGTTCTAGTTTAGTCGAATAGATTTTGATTGCTTTATATTTTTTGAGTTCTTCTTGTAATTTTCTATAGTGGAGTGTTCGTTCCCGTTCCCGTTCTAAATCCGTTAATTGCTTTTGTGCATTTTTTAAGAATAATTCGATGCGCTTTAAAATTTCTTTGGAATTCATTATTTTTGCGGTGCTTTCGGATATGAGAGGATCGATTTCAGCCAAACCAGCCACTTTTTCTATTAAGTTACGACGATTTTCGGGTGTTTCGTACATTCGCGAAGTTATTTCTCCCTGTTTTACGATATTATAGTCCATTACCGGAAGGGCTTCGAGAATTTCATTTAAACTGGCTTCTTTATCATTTAATTTATATATTGAATAGGCTTTCCCACTCGCCGGGATTCTAAGTTGCCGTGAAATAACAATTTCTTCTCCTTGATTATTATTGTTCATGTTATTTTCGCTTGAAAAAATAAGAGTGACTTCAGCAAAATCAGCTAACAGTTTATTCGAGTTAAAATCCTTGCTAATAACTTCTGCAACGGTTTTTTTCAACCGTTCATCATGGCGCCCTAGAACAAATAGGATAGCATCTAGCGTGTTACTCTTCCCTGAGCCATTAGGCCCAGATAATACGGTATACCCTTTTGAAAAAATTAATTCTTTAGATCCATTGAAAGTTTTGAAATTACTTATAATTAATTTTTTCAAATACATTCTTGAACACGCCTATAAAGTATTATTTTATATAGCAAGCGCCATCTCCGCTAAAATTTCTTCGAGTATCGTTTTATCAAAACTGAGATAATATTGTTCTCCCATTTTAGGAAATAATAATCGATAAGGCATTTTATTTACCATTTTTAGAACATTCTCCTCCGGCATTCCAGTAACTTGCGCGATTTCGTCCATGGTGAACGGCTTTTTAGTCGCCTCATAATGATTATAAAGGCGATTGATAAAATTGTAATTATCTGTTAGGGCTAAGCGGAGAGCATGTTTTAGCATTCGGGTTGAAGATGTCAATAAAATTTTAACAGTCGCTAATTCTTCTTCCAGATGCTGAATTGTTCCTTTGGATTCCGCACCTTTTTGGATTACCGACCGTTCCTCTGAAATTTTTTGAAAGGCTTTTCTTTTTTTCATTACTTGAATTGCATTTTCTAAATCTCTTCCGTTTAAGAGTGCCCGGCCTTCCGTGAAAACTTGTAACTTCGCTATATTAAACAGTTCCCGGAGGTCATTTCCAGAAAACCCCTCCGTTAAGTCTGGCTCAGCCAGTTTGCTGCTGAGTTCATCTAAGTCAATATCCGTTTCTAAATTAACTTCATTCAGAAATTTCCTTAAAATCAAAGAACGAGAAAGCTGATCTGGTAATTTTAATTCGATTTTTTCATTGAATTGCTCTAAGAATCGTTTATCTAAATATTCAATATTATTGAGAATCGCTATAACCAAGATTTTCTCTTTGGTCAAGTAGATTCTGCCAATTTCTACAATTAACGTCTCAATAAACGGTAAATAGGCAGAATCATCCTGGATTCTATGAATTAAATCAAAATTATCCAGTAACAATACACACGGTTTAAATCCCTCTTTATATCGAAGATAATGAAATAATTTATTCAAATTTTCAACTTGTCGCGAAGGTTTCAGGGAAAGTATCAAGGGGAGGTTTAATTCGATAATCTTAATCCGTTGATCTTTGGCTATGGCGCGAATTAACGAACTTTTTCCAACACCATTAGGTCCATATAATAAAATTTTCGTATTAATATCAATTACCGGCTTAGATAGATTTAAAATTTTGAAAAATCCAAGGATTCGCATTTTCTCTGGCTCATAAGCCGCAATATTATTCAAGTTTTCTTCGATAGTTGCATAATTATGTTCCCAATAGAGCATATTTAACTCGATATACCCCTCTCCCAGACTTTTTTGCAACTCAGTAATATTTTCCTTTAAGGATTTCGTCATATTTTTGAGTTCTAATACTTCTTGATAACTTTTGGATTGCGGCGTTAAATCCGCACTTAAGATATTTTTGGTCATTTTTTCAAGATCTTTAACGACGGTATCAAGTTCCACAACATTCTTACTTATTTGCTCGATTTTATCGGAATTATCTGTCAAATTCTTCTTTAGTTCGCTTATTTTTTGATTTGTTTCAATCAAATTTTGCTCAATATAGCCGGATGCTTCGATAGAGGCGCCTGAATATTTCATTTTGTCTGAGAAGTTTTTGGATAATGTATTTATCCGATTCACGATGATATTCAATGCTTCCATCACACTATCGACGGTCGGAATATCCCCTTGTGGAGTCGCAATCCTTTTAATCTCAATCTCCTTTTTTTCTGACAACCTGTTGGCACATCTCCCTAGGTATTAATTCGCTTTCCAAATTCTTTCTTTTTTAACATAAAAATTACTCTAGTTATCTAGTAAATCGTGATTTTTTAATTCACGCATAAAAAATGTATACTTTTCTGGTATTAATGAATTGCAATCTGCTTCTATGATTTCCTCTAAACCTATAACTGAAATAGGCAATGAATATAATAATTAGTAATAAGTCTCATATATAATTCTAAGTAACATCTGAGCTTTACCTTACTATCATTTAAAAGATGTTTATTCCGCCTTTTTTTATTGATTTTTCTACTTTTCCAAAAAAAGCCATGAACTGTCCCTTTGCGCATTTGAGGAGTCGAGTGAGACATCCAAAATTTGCGCATTTTTTTCCTCATTTTAAGACCCGTTTTTACACCTCAGCCAAGGTTGTTCAGACTTTTCTTATTCAATGCGCATTTTTCCTTTTTGGGGGGAGTTTATATATGCGCATCTGAAAACCTTGGCAACC
>CAYGYC010000446.1:0-3703 GCA_964353755.1 uncultured archaeon
ATTATCCGAAAGATGAGGGAATTTTATCTGTTCGCGAGGAATACCTTGGCGAACTCTTTCATTGACCACTTCTGCAAAACTTCCTGGATGAAGAATCCACAATCGAGGCGATTTTAGAATCCCAATATCTTGGCGAAAATAGCGATAGACATCGTTTGCTTCTTGTAAAAATGTATCCAACGCAATTAAATAGTCGCGATAGGAGGAGGGATGGCGCTTGGGTGCAAATTCTAGGATGGTAAGATAATGAAAATAAGGAGTTCGTAACCCAACTACTGAAAAGTCTGTTAATACAGTATTGAACTTTTGATTGACATGATCAATTGCGTATAAAATATCCTCGTGTGATAATTTTTCATCGACCAGATTAACAACTCCTTCTCGCGATGAGAAAAGGAAAAGAGGAGGATCTTCGGAAATAAATTTGATGATATCGCCCATGTTATAGGCGTACAATCCATTAAAAGAGGAAATACAAATGTAATATTCTTTATTTTTCTGGATCTCATTTATGAGACATCGATCCTCTGTATTTTTTACGGGAACAAATTCAAGGAAACTGCCCTCAATCCAGGGAGTAAACCCGGGAGATTCCTGCATTTGTATTCCTAACACGCCTTCGGTTGCCGAGATTTGTTCTCGATAATCGATTTTATGACCTATTAAGGTCTCTAATTTTTTTTCATAGAACCTAGGAGACATCCCCCCAAACGAGCTAAAATGATAATTTGGAAAGATTTCACTTATTGTGCGAGCATAAAATCCAAATTTAGGACAATTTTCCAAGATTTTTTCAAAGGTATTTGTGATAATTGAGGGTACTCCCGAAAATTGGCGCAAATCTTTGCGTATGACTTCCTTTGTCAGCTGATAGTACCGTTTTTCAATATTTTTTATTCGGTACAGGTGAATCGGAATGTATACTCGCGATTGGGTGAAATATTTCCAAATTTGGGTTCCCCCACGGGGATAGGAAAAAAGACCGGTACCATAACCAACCGGTAACTTCCCTTCATAGCGAAGAATGGGATATGCTGCAAGATGACAGCTTATTCCATCTAAAAATCGCGAATGATTTTGTGGATCTTCAGCAATATAGGCTATAAGTAAAACAAAGTTCGATAAATTCACTGTTCTAAATGTATGATTAACAATAGGGATTAATTTAGGGGTGCCAGAAGTTCCACTAGTTTGCCCCCAATACACCTGTTTGGCGGAGGTTAAGACATTAGAATTTCCTTCTAATATCAATTTTATATACGGGTCGTAGTCTTCATATTTGGAAAGGGGACAATTCTTTTGAAAATCTTTAATAGAATGAGTTTGAGCAAAATTATGGCGTTTTCCAAAAAGAGTTCCTTTATTTCGACAAATTATTTTCCAGAAAAGGTTTTCTTGCGTCTTAATTGGATCTTTAAATGGTCGGATAACGTATTGTTTTAAATACTTTGAGAGACGAGCTGCTAAAATACGTGTAAGACCCATTTTAATGACCTCATTAATTTAATAACTTTTAATAAATTAACCTTCAAATTAATTATAAAAATTTATAAATTTCTATAAAAATCTATAAATGAACCAAAAATGGGAAAAGAATGGCTGAAAAAGCAAAAAAAGGAGAAATTTTACCAGCAAGCTAAAAAGGAAGGGATAAGGTCTCGAGCTGCTTATAAATTAAAACATATACAAGCAAAATATCGTATTTTAAATGGTGCAAAACTCATTTTAGATCTCGGCTGCGCTCCAGGAGGCTGGATTCAAGAAATTAAGCGCGAATTTGCCAGCATCTCTATTGTAGGAATAGATTTGGTAGAAATGCAGCCAATTGAGGATGTAATTTTCATTCAGGGCGATATTCAGGATGATTCTATTTTTAAAATTTTAGAAGAAAAGCTCTCGAGGGAAGTTGATACATTAATTAGTGATTGCGCTCCAAAAATCACAGGAATGAAAGAAACAGACTATGCGCGTCAAATCTTTCTAGTTGAACGTGTATTAAAAATAGCGGATCGATTTCTGATTAAAGGTGGTCATTTTGTTTGTAAATTGTTTGATGGTATTCACACTACCAAAATACGCGATCAATTAAAACAAAATTTTGAAGAAATTGATTTGTTTAAGCCAGAAGCATCACGAAAAAAAAGTGCAGAGTTATATCTTATTGGGAAAAATTATAAAAAGACCAATTTAATCTTGGATTTTTAATTAGATTCTTCCTCTAATTCTAATTCTTCATCTGATTCGGAGATTTCTTTTCCATTGTTACCAATTTGGTCAACGATCCATTGATCCAGAGCGGAACAGGAGGTCGGGGAAATATTCTGCCTCGAGCCACATTGGGTAAGGCTCTTACAAGTAAAACAGGGACATTGATTCAATGTACTCCATGAAACTTCAGATTCCTGGGTTTTTTCATCAACATACAGACGATATGTCCAACGTCCTTCGCATAATTCCTTTGCACGTCGAACCAATCCTTTTTTCTCCAGCTTAGTGGCGATTCTGGAACCTTCACGGGAATTAGTATTTAAACTTCGCCATAAGTCGGATTGTAATAAACCTTTACTTCCTGCTGAACGAATAACTTCGTAAGCGTCTTTTTCAGTGACTTTCTTCATAGCGTTCGCCGAACTAAACTGAATGAACTATCTGTGCGTCAATTATGCGTTGAATTAACAAAAAGTGGGCTATTGCTAGATCTTAAATACTATTCAGTTTTTTTCTAATAAGTAATACCATCTTTACCTTAATAAAAATTGTTTAAAAATCGGTTTAAATTAAGAAGAAGATAATTAACAATGTTATTTCTAGGTAAAATGGATAGTATTAATGAATGTAAGTAAAAATAAAGGGATTTAAAAAAAAAGAAAGGTAAACAATGGTGTAGATAGTAGAAGAAAAGAAAGTCACAGTGAAAATTAAGCAACAACATTGATTTTAAGTTTTTCTACCAATTCTTTATATCGATTTCGTACGGTAACTTCAGTCACGCGGGCAGTTTCTGCGATTTCTCGTTGCGTGCGCCGCTCGTTAAATAGTAAACTTGCAATGTAAATAGAGGCAGCTGCAAGGCCCATAGGTCCTCGTCCACTGGTTAATCCAATGGCAATGGCTTGCCGCAATATTTCAACCGCCCTCTTCTGTACTTGTCCTGATAATTTAAGGTCTGAAACGAATCGGCAAATGTAATCAATGGGATCAGTAGGCGGTATATTAATATTTAGCTTTCTGGTAATAAATCGGTAATTTCTTCCAATTTCCTTCTTATTATTTACCTTTGAGATTGAAGCAATTTCTTCTAAGGTTCGGGGAATTCGGCATTGCCGGCATGAGGCATACAATGAAGAAGCACAAATACCTTCTATTGAACGCCCCCGAATGATGCGTCGGTCGACAGACTTCCGATAAATCATTGCCGCCACTTCTCTCACATTGCGAGGCAAGCTTAAATGCGAAGACATCCGATCCAATTCGGCTAACGCTACCGCTAAATTCCGTTCCTTGGCATCTGAAATCCGAATTCGTCTTTGCCATTTCCGAAGACGATAAATTTGTGCCCGCTTTCGGGGCGCAATATTTTTCCCGAAAATATCTTGATTTCGCCAATCGATCATCGTGGAGAGACCTTTATCATGTATGGTATAAGTCAATGGCGCTCCAACCCGGGCTCGTTTATCGAGCTGTTCCATATCAAAGGCACGCC
>CAYGYC010000447.1:0-777 GCA_964353755.1 uncultured archaeon
AGCAGCAATCGGAATGAAGAATGTGTGGAACTCGGTGACGAGCGCACAGCCTGATGACCTTAGGGCTGGTCTCACCCAATCCGAATGAGATGGAAGATTAGCATAAATTTGAGATTTTTATAAAATTTATCTCATTTTTATAACTAATCAGAAGGTTAAATCAATTACATAAGAATAACAAGACAAAAGTCCCCCAGCCTCAATGACGAGTACTGGAAGCTTGACTACTTGGTAGGATGAAATATTATAGTTACTCAGAGAGGGGGAAAGACCTCATATTCTATTCTTTTGTTGCATATTGTTTATTCTTATACACGTATACTTGAAACCAAGTTTCTCGCAATTTCCCTTCAGGTCGTTTGAGTAACTCTTTTATTATATTTTTCTTCATTTTCTCGGGTAGATTAGGCAATTCTTTTTCAAGACGGGTCACTATATCACTTTTCTCATCTTTTTTACCAGTTTTGGCTTTTGTTTCTGCTTCTACCGTTTCAAATTCTAGTTCACCCACGTCCTGCACTTGCGGTTCTTCGACTTCCTCAAGTAATATCCTTGCTTCCATTTCCTCGGGGGCACTAGCTGAAGTTGTTGAAGAATCTGCTTGAGGAGTAGATGATTGGGTTACAGGAATGGCTATTGGTAAAGAGGGATTTGTAGTAAAGGGTACTTTTTGTGTGGGTGGAGACTTGGGCGGAACGGGAGGAGGCGAAAAGACCGGAGAGGGCACTGCCGTGGGTGGAGACTTGGGCGGAATGGGAGGAGGCGAAAAGACCGGGG
>CAYGYC010000447.1:877-3693 GCA_964353755.1 uncultured archaeon
AGGGCACTGCCGTGGGTGGAGACTTGGGCGGAATGGGCGGAGGCGAAAAGACCGGGGAGGGCACTGCCGTGGGTGGAGACTTGGGCGGAATGGGCGGAGGCGAAAAGACCGGAGAGGGCACTGCCGTGGATGGCGCCTTAGGCGGATTAGAGACGGGCGCGGGTATAGATATTACCGGAATTGGCTCTGTAGAGCCCGATGAAATCAGGTCTGCGATACCAGCCTTTTCCTCAGAGACTTCGCCCCTAATTTTCCGTAATCGGGTCATAATTTCCTCTCCCTCTTCAAGTAATGATTTAGGCTTTAAAATCGCTTCACCGGGTTGGGCAATCCCTTCAACTTGGGGACGCGGCATTTGAACAATTTGAATGACTTCGTTGAGTCCAAAGGGACCTTTCATTAGTTGTGTGATGAAAAGGTTAATTGCCCCCGTATCGTCTTGGGCAGATTTGACTTCCTGGCCCAAGGTTTGGCGAAGAGTGTTTGCACGCTCACGAAATTCATCAGTAATTGGGGTATCTCCTAATTTTTCAGAAATCGAGGCTATTTCATCGAACACCTCGAGCACTTCTAAATAGCTCTCTTTCTTAACCAATCTTTCAACGTCTTTAAACAACTTTTCTCGCTGAGCTTTTAAATCCTTCCTCTCTTTTGGCGAGATATATTTAAAAACTAGTGATCCGGTGCTAAAGCCTATCAGAATTAAGCTTAATAAAATTATAAATTGATATATCAATTCGATTCAGCCAATTCTTCCTTAGTCTTTTAGTAAATATTCTGTTGAAAATCTCTTAAAAATTTTTGTCCGAATTTATAAAATCAGATCATCATATAAATTAACCTTTAAAATTAAATTAAGGAATCTTTTTATGTAAAACTCCTTTGAATATAATCGGAGATATCAAAATGGCACAAAGGCGAAAAAAAACATTCACCTGTAAACTTTGCGGAAAGGAGTTTCCAAAGAGGCAAATATCGCGCATTAAACTCTTGAGTAGGCTTCCTAAAGGGGAGGATGTCTCGTGGATTTGTGCCAAATGCGCGAAGGAAAAAATCAAAATTATACAGTAAGAAATTTTTTGCAATTCAAATTTTAAAAAAAAGGAAAAAGAAATTTACTTTAAAATCGATAACTTGTTATTATTTTAGTTTTTTACAGAGTTCTAAATCCCTTTTTAGCATATCTCGGATAGCTACTCGAATTACCTCGCTCCGACATGGATAAAATCCAGTCTTAACCATTTTATCAATTGCGTTTAAATACATGCCAGGCAAATGAACAGGACATACAATCATTTTTTTCTACCTCTTCGTTTGTAACTTTAAGGAAGGGATTATTTTAAAAAAATTTAATTCCTCATATTCCGTAGAGAATATCCTCAAATCTAAAAATTTTGAAATTATTAATAACACTGACAATTATTTAAAATTCGATATTAAGGAGAAATATTATGAGTAAAGTGATGACTGTTCGGATCAGAATGACTGATGGAAGTGAGGAACGGATTTTAGTTCCAAAAATTGGCAAAGTTCGGGAGATTAAACAGTTAATTGAGCAAAAAAGGAAAATTCCAGCAGATCGGCAGCGATTAGTATATGGTGGAAAGGTCTTGGATGATCAGGACTCCTTAAAATCTTTAGGCTTTCAGGATGAAGGAGTAATATTTTGTGTTGTGAGATCCATTGCAGGGGTCAAGGGGTAATATTTTTTGTAGTGAAATCTATGAGAGGGTTCTATTTTGGGTGAGGATCGGTACGACCGGCAGCGTCGTATGTGGGGAGGTACTGGTCAAGCACTGATTCAGAAGGCTCAAGTTTTAATTGCGGGAGCTGGGGGGATTGGGTCTGAAATTATAAAAAATTTAGCGCTTCTTGGAATTGGCTCACTTATAATAATAGATATGGACCTTATTGAATTTTCAAATTTAAACCGACAATTACTATTTCGAGAAGCTGATGTCGGAAAATATAAAGCTGAAATTGCGGCGCGACAAGCCCGAGAATTAAATCCGGAGATTAGAATTCAATTTTTTAATCAAAAGTTGCAGGATTTACCAAATGAGATTTATCAAACTGCGGATATCTTTGTTTCCGCATTAGATAATATTCCAGCGAGGATTTTTTTGAATCAAAAAGCAGTTCTCTTTAAAAAATCATTAATTGATGGAGGATCGGAGGGATTTTATGGGCATGTTCAAGTCGTAATTCCGCACATGACACCCTGCCTCCTATGTCACGATATTTGGTCACGATCAGAAGAAAAATTCAAATGTTCCTATGCCGTTCAGCCACGCACTCCACTGGATTGTGTTCTTGAAGGCCGCGACAAATTTTTTCTCCAATTTAATCGGCTTCCCTCCCAAGAAAATGACGATGATGTGAAACATGTCTACGAGTATACGCTAGCCCATGCAGAAAAGTATAATATTATAGGGATAACACGGGAGATCGTAAAAGATTTCTTAAAGGGAACTGTTGCCGCGCTTATCACCACCAATGCCATTCTGGGGGCGGTGATGACAAATGAACTCCTCAAAGTCATTCTGGAAGACATTCCGATTGGCGAATCCAAGATGATACCATTAACATATTATCAATTCAATGGTTTAACAGAAGCTGGATGGTCAATTCCTCTGGAAAGAAATGAGAATTGTCCTGTTTGCAGTTTAAAACAAGTTGAACTGGAAGTATCGCCCTCATTACCTTTAATGCAATTTATGAATTACTTGGATACCCAATTAACCTTCGAATTACAAGCCCCCTTAATTTTAAAGGAAGGAATTATACTTTATCGTGACCTCTCTATAGTGTATGGG
>CAYGYC010000448.1:0-3690 GCA_964353755.1 uncultured archaeon
TTGTTTTTTATTTTTCTGTCCGGGATTTAAACCGTTCAATGTCTCTATAGCCAATATCCCGGCGGTAGCGAAGACCTTCGCTCTTTATTTTTGAGACCGCTTCAAGACAACGTTGCTGTGCTTCAATTATATTTTTTCCGCGGGTCGTTACATTTAAAGTACGTCCTCCATCGACAATAACTTGCCCCTTTTCATTGAGCCCGCTCCCTGCATGAAATACCGTCACCCAGGGATTCTTGAAATAGGGATCATCGAGCCCGCCGATGCTTTTTCCTAATTGGGATTTATAAAAATCATCTTTCCGCGGATAGCCTTTATTCGCCATCACAATGCACACGGCGGCACCCGGATGCCATTTTAACTTATAAGCAGATAAATTATCGTGAAGGGCGGAGGCTTTAAGAATGCTGTAAAAGTTAGGGGCATTCATTAAAGTCGCCACAGGTTGCAGTTCTGGATCCCCAAAGCGGGCATTATATTCCAGCACCTGAAATGGCCATTCCTCATCGCCGGGATTTTTGATTAACGCAATATAAAGAGTCCCATAGAATTCCCCCTTTAACACCTTTAGTGTAGTCTCCACCATTTTCTCAAGGATCCATTTCTCATAGCCGCGCGTAATTTCACACGGAGAATAGGCTCCCATTCCCCCGGTATTGCTCCCGGTATCCCCTTCTCCTTCTTTCTTATGATCCTGGGAAAACAGCAATGGAATGTAACTTGTCCCACTGCAAATGACCATACAGGACGCCTCTTCATGGATAACGCCGTTTTCGCCGGCAAATTGTTCGATGATCACCTTATCCGTGGTTTTGAACATCTTATCCACTTCCACCACCGCTTCTTCTTGTGTCGCGCTGGGAATGACCCCTTTCCCCCCCATATCGCCACTAGTATGCTTTATCACTGTATTTTTTGGATTCTCCATTACTTTGGCCTTGGCCTCCTCTGGATCCGTAAAAGTCCAATGTAAAGGAGTAGAGATTCCCGCTTTTATCATGACTTCCTTTCCTGCAACTTTATCAACCTCGATCTGTGCCATTTTCTGGGTTGGACCATAAATTGTTATCCCGTTCTTCTGAAAAGCATCGACAATTCCCTTCCCTAATTGACTTTCTGACCCGGTCACGACTAAATCAATCTTCTCCTTTAGGGCGAACTCCACTAATGCATCAAAATCATTGGGGGAAATATTCACATTTTTTCCCACTTGTTGGGTTCCCGGATTACCAGGGGCAGTGAAAATTCGCCCTACGCCTTTACTTTTTGAAATAAGCCAAGCTAAGGCATGTTCACGCCCACCATTCCCAATTATTAAAACTGAATCTCCACTCGGCATAAAAATTCTCCTTCATAGTTCTTTTGGAAGGCAAAGTACCTTTCATGATCACTGAACTGTTGAGATCAAATCTATTTAAGCATTCTATATTATGAGCGAAGGTTGGTGGTACTATGAGCATCACAACTATTATGAACGATTGAAAAATATACAATTATTATGAAAGTAAGCCTTAGTGGGCAAGACTGGAAATATAAGTGCGATGCGGATCAATTAGGAGAACGGGAAAATTGGCAGGATCCTACCGGCATCCAAAAAAACTGGACTAATCTTTCAACCTGTTTTCTTCCGGCTTGTTGGAATACGCTTTCTGAAGGCGGAATAAAGCCTTATGACCGATATGAAGGATTTTTCTGGTTTTTTAAACAATTTCCTTTAAGCATCGAGCCGGAAAAACAATATTTCCTTCATTTCAAAGGAATCAATTATTATTGTAAAGTATGGTTTAATGGAATATATCTAGGAGACCATGAAGGCGGATTTTTACCTTTCAAATTGAAAGTTCCCAGTCAAGTATTACAGGAGAATAATTGTCTTGCGATTGAAGTCGAAAATTTGAGAAAGGCAGATCGAATTCCGTCTCTTATTTATGATTGGTATAACTGGGGTGGGATTCATAGGGACATCGAGTTGCTCATTGTGCCGAAAGAGCGGGTTGAATCGATTCATATTATTACGGAAAGCATTGCCCCGACTTCGGCTGATCTTAAGGTTTCTTATAAAATAACCACCCGAAAACCAATCAAATGGGCAATCGTACAAGAGGGGAAAATTATTTTGGAAGGGCGACATCTTGCACCAGATTTAATGGGGAGCTTCCGCATTAAGATACCCGATCCTCAATATTGGAGCCCCTCTAGTCCCGTTTTATACCAATTTCAGGCGCAAATTAGTGCGGAAGGGGAGCCGATCTGCGAGACCTTTGGGATTCGCACCATCGAAGTTCGACAATCCGGTATATTCCTCAATAATAAAAAAATTAAAATTAGAGGCGTTAGCATGCATGAGGAGCTAATGCCTTACGGACGGGCTATTCCAAAAGAAGAACGCCTGAAAGATCTCAGAATGATCAAGAAATTGGGGCTTAACACCTTACGAACGGCTCATTACTCGCATGATCAAGCCGTGATTGAACTTGCAGATCAAATTGGCATTTTGATTCTTGAGGAAATTCCTCTTTATTGGTATTGCGACTTCCGCAACCCGGTAGTTTTCAAGTTAGCGGCCCAAATGATTACAGATTTAATCCATCGCGATTTTAATCATCCTTCCGTCATCCTCTGGAGCATCGGAAACGAAATTCCTATTGAAAATCGAATTTGCGATCGGTTTATTCGCCAATTAATGGCGCACACAAAAAAGATTGACCCCTCCCGCATTGTCACCTACGTCTCTAGTCGCATGTTTCAAGAAGTTCCCTCTGATTTACCCTGCTTGAATCTCTATTTTGGGTGGTACATGTTTAGCGAACGGAACCTCAACCTTGTCTTAGATGTGATTCATCAAAAAAATACGCGACAGCCATTACTAATCACGGAATTTGGGGCTGATGCGCAATTTAAATTCCATTCGAAGGGATATCAAAAATTCTCAGAAGAGAAACAAGCCTCTATTGTCACCCATTCCATTGAAACCTTTAATTCCAAAGAGTATATTGCCGGCTGGATCATATGGATTTATCGCGACTTTCGAAGTGTCTTGCGAACTAACCCGTATCAACAGGGCTTTAATCGAAAAGGACTTTTTTCTGATAAAAATGAACCTAAATTATTAGCAAAATTAATACATAGAATATTGGAGAAGCGTCCGAAAAAGAGACGATTCCGTATTCTGCCACAATACCATTTTATTCTCGCTATTGTAGAATTATTTGTTTACGGACTATTCTTTGGGATTGCAGAACGATTGATAATGGGTAAATTAACGGAAAAGTATTATTCTCACAAACTTGGAGAGTGATCTTATTTGAAAATTATCTATTAAGTTTAAATAAAACGAATCTATAATTAGATATCAAGGATTCTTTATCTTATTCTATGAATTAAATGTGAAGGATATTGAAGTGATGAGCAAACCATTGGATGAAAAGCGGGTTCGAGAACTAATAGAAGAAGAAGTGGAAAAAAAAATTGCTAAATATCAACCAAAAGAACCACTTACAAAGGAGGAATTCTTAAAAGCATTAGAATTAATAGAAAAGCGATTTGATAAAGCAGATGAACGCTTTGAAGCAATACAACAGCAAATGGATAAACGCTTTGAAGCAATACAACAGCAAATGGATAAACGCTTTGAAGCAATGCAACAGCAAATGGATAAACGCTTTGAAGCAATGCAACAGCAAATGGATA
>CAYGYC010000449.1:0-3671 GCA_964353755.1 uncultured archaeon
TATTCTAACTGTTTTACAATTTTATTAATTTTCTCAAGCTTCTCTGTTCTTCATCCTTTCTCTTTGCAATTCCTTTTGATTAGTACCTATGATACATATTCTTATCGATCATATAACTTATTAATAATATAAATAATTCGCTTTCTACTCGTGCTAGTTTTAATAATCATGTTATAATTTATAACTGAGGCTGATGATCGACACAAAGGTCGGATTCTACGAAGATGACGAATCCTTATGAGTTGTGAGGCCTCGTATTGGGACAGTTACTATTTCACTTCAATTTTGATGCGGGTAATTTTTTTAGGAAGCTTGATTTGCAAGAACCCATTTTTAAAGGTAGCAGCAATTTTATCAGCACTGGCATTAGAAGGTAGTTTAATATGTTTATGGAACTTGTGAAATTCTGTATCACGCTGAATTGTACCCCACTCAGTAAATTTGACAGGTTGGTCTAAAGAGGCGTCTAATTCAAGCATATCTTCTTTTACAGTGAGGGTAATATTGTCCTTTTTTACATAAGGTAAATCTGCGGTAATAATAAGTTCTTCAGCTGTTTCAATCATATTTGTTAGAGGTTCGAGACAGCAATTCTCGGGATCCCAGCTGCAGTGTTCAATAGATAATTCCCCAAACGCTTCCAACATATCCTTTTGCATATCCTCGAAGAAATCCCGCATGCGTTCGATTAAACTCTTTCTTTCTGGCATAAAGTTCCTCCTTTCATCCAAACATAGGCGGTAATTCGAGTTCTCGAATGGGTTGTGTTCCTCGCATATTCTCTTGCGTTCTCTTCATCAAATCCCGCATTCGTACCCGCAATTCCTCTGCTCTATTCAATAACGTTTCCACATCTAAATCTAAATGTAACAGCTTGTTCAAGGCTTTAACCACGGATGATGCTGCGCCAGGATCGGGATATTCCAAAAAGGATTCTGCGCCCAATGCAATTGTGGGAATATTTTGCTTCAGACTATCCCAAAGGAATAAGGCCTTTAATCCCACGATCACACCCGTGTCCATCGTTTTGATGTCGCTTTTAGAAATCAAGTTTTTCGTTTTCTCATTCGTGCCAATGGCATAAGATTGCACTTCTTCTAAATTCAATCGATTAGGGACAGGAATCCCATGTAAGAGTATCACTGTATTAGGGCTCCATTTTTTAATATGGTTGAGCAACGCATCCGAAACTTCCTGAATTACTGCACTCGGAATGGGAATTTCCGATACAATTGCAATATTGTTGTCCTTTGCGTAAATTTTGAAGGGAGACTGAATTTCCCCGTTGTGGAGGACAATGACAGGAGGAAACATCTTCGATTCTATATAACCCACATTTTTCATGCTCAAGGTTTCAATCATATGCATAGCGGCAATTAAGCCAACTAAACCCACATCAGGAAGACCAATGATCACATTCGGATTTTTAATCTGAATGGGCTCACTTTCAACGATGAATATTTCTTCTAATCGCTTACTTCCACCCATATCGATTTCTTCTGACATAATTCATCTCCCTGTTAAAAGTAAGTAAGGGGGTGTGTTAAAAATATTTGAAGCTATAGGCAATTTTAGGATTCAGTGATCTTTAAATACCCAGAATTTGGGCAATCATTTTCGAGTAATCCCGGAGAACACTAACCACGCGTCCTAAATCCGCGGCATGAGTGCCCGCTCCAACCATTAAAAAGCTTGTCCCCGCACAGGAGGTAACGGTAAACCCTTGGCTTCCTCGTACCACAATTTCCCACAATTCTCCCTGTTGCATTTGCATGACTGCCATTTCCGCAGAATTTAAAATGGCAGCCACAACGGCGGACATAAGGTCGGGATCGACGTCTGTTGTAGAATAATAGGCAATTCGACGGCCCTCGCGTGTAATTAAAGCTAATGTATATAAATTCGTTTCTACGGCAATCCGCTGTAAAATATCGGTGATTTTCGATTCTACTTCATTAACAGCCATTTCTCTAACTCCTTTCCATTAAAATATCTTTCTTATCTCCGTCTTTATCTTACTATTCTTTCCGTTCCCTTCTTATCTTTCCTTTCTATTTTTCCTTAGACTATGTTTAATTTCTAAATTTCTTTATACTTTACTAACTAATTTTAAACTGTATATTCTGTAATTTATTTTTTTTCTTTTAAAAATTCTTCTCACCATCTCGGAAATATTTTATTAAAATCGCTTCCCTAAAAAATCACAAAAGGTCAATTATTCCTAGTATTCTAAGATTAAATTGAGATGCGTAAAATGAGTGCCAAAATCGATCGCCTTTCAAAGGAATTTCCTATGATTTTAAAAATTATAAAAAAATACCAAAGTTTGGTCGATCCTGCCCTCCAAATCCCCCTGAGCGAGTACCAACGGCGCCAGAAAGCTGTTTATCTATCCCTTAGAGCGAATAATTTTGAACTTGGATTAATATTTTCGGACGAGCATTATTGTGGAGACGTTGGATATCTTGCGGGAACTACAAACGTGTCGATTGAGCAGATCGCCGGCGTTCTAGGTAAAACCGGCTTTCATCTCATTGCCGGTCTAGAAGGTGGCTACGTGGCGGAACAACTCGCCCCTCGCGCCAATGCTAAAGTCCATAAAGTGGAATTACTCCAATTAGCCGATGAAAAATATCCCATTAGAGCCGAACGCCTTGAAAATGTCGTTGAGGCGGCTAGCGGGAAAAAAATTAAAGAAATTAAGAAAATTGCGCTTCTCACTCCTAAACAAGTCATTCCTGCAGCTGTTACCGAATATCTCTATAATTTATTTGGACAATCCAATGTAGTGAATGCCCAAGATCTATTTTATCGCATTAAATATGAGAAATCCGATGCGGAAATGCAATTAATTCGCCAAGCTTGTCTAATAGCAGATGCGATGATGCGGGGCATGTTAGCAGTCTTAAAACCCGGCATGCTTGAAACGGAAGTCGCTTCATGGGCTTACTTTATAGGCAAACAACTTGGATCAGAAGAAAGTGGATTCAAGGTGATGGTCGGGGCTAATACTGCAAACAGAACATTAATTGGGGAAGCCTTAAATCGTGAAATCTACGAAAATGACTATGTACATCTCGGTGTAGCTCCGAAGCGGGATGGGCTGAATTCCTGCATTCGCCGGTCAGTTATCGCAACGGATTCTCCTAAAAACCTAACAAGTGATCAAAGATACTGGTTCGATTTCATTGAAGGAGCATTTAGGGTCGGATATGAGAAGTTTGTGGATGTTTCCGAAAAATCGCTACCTGCTAAATATGTAGAACAAGCCATAGTAGATTTCTTTAAATCAAAATCGGAGGAAGTTAGCCACAGGATCGGCAAAAAAATAGAATTGGAACAGCTTAAGCCTTATAGTTCTTGTCACAACACGGGTTATAGTGAATGTGCTGAATATTTTGGTGCAATTACATTAGAATCCGAGAATCCCCTTGGAAATCAAATTGTAAATATGTTGGATATTGCTCTACGAGGGATAGGAGACTATTGGAATGATATAATAATTCCATCTCTTGATTTCATCGTGATTGAAAATACACTCGGAAAATCCGGAAAGAATATAGAAACTTTAACGAAACTTCCTCTGAATTGTCAATCTCTTGTAGGAAATGTTGACGAACTTTAAGTGGTAGGATGTAATGAAAATGGCTCAATATTTTAGAATACCAAAG
>CAYGYC010000450.1:0-3669 GCA_964353755.1 uncultured archaeon
AAAAAACCTGGGAAATAGTTTCAAGTGAATCTGTGTTAGATTATATGGGGAATATGATTTCTCGCACGAAACGATCCATTTCCATTATCCTGCCGCAGTTATCGAAAATCAATCCGGAAGATTTTAAGAATTTAGCCCCTCAAATCTTAGTCCATATTTTTACCCATATCAATTCTGAGACCGATATTCAACTTTTTACAGAATTAATCGCTCATAAAAATATTAGAATTTGGCAAATCAATGGGAAATTCTCGTTTTACTGCGTCCTGAAGGATAAGGATGAAATACTGCTGGCGCCCTCCACCGAAAATGAAAAAGAAATGGTCGGGTTTGTCACGGAACAGAAAGAATATTTGAATGCGTTTCAAAAAGTCTTCGGACCGAAAATCTATTCCGAATCAAATGAAATGAAATCCCTGCAAAAAGCACCCAAGGTTGAAACTACGGCTTGAACTCAATCATTTGAGAAGTGGTATTGATTGGCGAATTTAAGGATTCTTTGCTAAAAAGCTTCGGAATCTCGTGCCGGTGGAAAGTCACACTTATCAGCACAAAAATACCAATTATTAGAAAGAATCCAAGCGTAAAAAAATGAGCATTCGCAAGTATCACTATGTAAATCGATACCGCACTTAGTTGAATTAAAGTGCAAATGGATCCGATTTTGAAGAAATCTTTAATGGTTATTTGTTTATCATAGTTTTTTGCAATTTGAATTGAAATGACAACATTATCTCCCAAAATAAAATTATCTCCAAGATGAATACCATAAATCATTGACCGAAAAACCATGTTCGTGTCATAGGTAGTAAATCCGACAGTTAAGTCCTGGGAAATAGGGATTAATATTTTGGCTAAGGGGATATTATCGATTCCGCTGCTTAATCCCGCGGTGAGCCATAATATGACTAGAGAAGTGGCTAAGGGGTTTCCCACGGTAATGGCATATAGTCCTTCCGAAATATAACCCAATAAACCCACATAACGTAAAGCGTCTGCGATGATAAAGATACTTAAGAGATATATAATTATTTGAAAATCAAGTTTTCGGAGCGTATATTCAATATTTTTACGGGCCAAGATTAAAAGAATAATTCCGGCGGGTAGAGCAATTAAATCCAGTTTGATGGGAATAAGGATAGGTAAAATAATAAATAAGACAAGGGTAATCATCAATATGATCACCGATTGATAAAAAATTTTCTTATTTCTTACGAACATCCATGCATTATATTCTTTCAGAATTTTCATCAAATGTTCCTTTGGAGGCTCAAGCTTCTTTTTATATATACTGAGCAAAAAGAATGAAGTTATGGCAAAAAGAACTAAACTATATAATCCTACATTGACAAAGAAGTCTATAAATGACCAAGCGACCTCGGAACTAACTAAAATATTAGAAAAGGAGCTGATTAAAAAAACGAGGCACCCAACATTGGCGATAATAATTTGAGAGATGATATAGGGAATTGGATTAATATTTAAAATTTTACAAACGGTTATCGTTAAGGGAATCAAGATTAGCATTGATAGGATGTTGTTGAGAAGAATGCTAAAGGTGAAGGCAAGCAGGCATAAAATGAAGAGTAGGAAAATATACCCCCGCGTATTCTGGATAATTTTGAGGGCAATAAAGGAAAAGACGCCGGATTCGCTACAAATATCGGTGATAATCATTATTCCCATGATTAACACAATGATATGAAAATTATTGAATTCGGTTGCGGTAGTCCCAACCAAGAAGCTCATGATCGTCTCAAACGGAACTAAATCAATCATTAACGCAATAACGGTGATAATCGCGCCACATAAACAGACAATAGTACGATCCACATCCAGAATCATGAGAATTATGACGGCTACAAAAATTAAAGGCACGACTATTTGTGAGATCATTCTTCAAAATCCATCTTCAGTGGTTTGTGTGATATATTATTAATTTACTTATACCTTTATTGTGGATAAATAAAATATATGTTATTAAAATTTGTAAGAACTTTATGGTGAATAAAAGAAATGGCGAATGAGGTATCCCCAATTAAGGAACAATTAAAAGTTTTGATGGCGAATTTGAGACACTATACGGAAGGGGTTAAAGCCATTATGCTCGTTTCAGAAGCAGAGTTGCCTTTGGCTACAGTGATTCGGGAAGGAGAGGAAGTGGATGAAGCCCATCTTGCTCTTATGGCAGCGGCTGCTAGAGGGACCGCAGACCGGGTGAATATGGAATTAAATAATGGAGACCTAGAAAAATTTATCATCCACGGGAAACGCGGTATCGTTTTAGGGGCAGTGTGTGGTCATGGTACGTTAGTAATACTCTTTGATAAATTCATGAATCTTCCGCAATTGGTTTTTCACGATATACAAGTAATTGATGCGGTAATTCCCATCCTAGCCCCTTTTGTATAGGTGTGGTGGCTACGAAAAATTAAAATTCTAAATTTTCATTGAAGGATTATGTATTATGTGGGAGTTGACATTGGTAGCAGCTACGGTAAATGTATTATTCTACATGATGAAAAAATAGTAGCGCAATCGCTCCTGTCAGTGGAGGGAAACCCGCAACTCAGTTCTCGAAAGTTGATAATGGAGACCTTATCTTCCCTGAAATTAAACGAAAAACAGGTCACCAAATTTGTTTGTACGGGGAGGAATCGGAAAAAATTCCCGTTCATAAATGAGGAAATGACTGAAATAATGTGTATTGCCAAGGGGGCACTTAATCTAATTCCCTCGGTAAGGACAATTGTCGATATTGGGGCGATTACAAATAAGGCAATCAAGATTAATGCTGATGGAAAGGTAATGGAGTATGTCATAAATGATAAATGTGCCTCCGGTTCGGGGTTATTTCTGGAACTCGTCGCCAAAGCTCTTGAAATGAATATTGCCGAAATAGGGGCAAAGGCTGCATTATCCACTAGTCCTCTATCCATTACGAACCAATGCAGTATATTTGCAGAGAGTGAGGTAATTTATTTGGTAAATGAGGGAAAAAATGAGGTAGATATTGCCGCAGGGATTTGTAATGCCATTGCTGGAAACTTATATTCCTTATTACTCAGAGTTCGCATGGAAAGAGATGTGGCACTTACCGGTGGCGTTGCGAATAATTCACAAATTCGGCGCAATCTCGAGACCCTATTAAATCGCCCTATTCAAACTTTTCCCTTCGATCCATCCTATGTAGCCGCCTATGGCGCGGCTTTATTCGCTCGCGAGAGGTAAAATGGAATGACACATTATTTAGGAGTAGATATTGGTTCTCTTACCGGAAAAATGGTGATCATCGATAATGATAGTGCAATTAAGGCTCAAAAGGTAATCCATGTTAAAAAACTCCCAATACATACGGTAAATGCGCTATTGGAAGAGGTGCTTCCACAGGTCAATATTAAGAACCTTTCAGAAATTACGTATTGTATAGGGACGGGATATGGGAGACGAAAAATTCCCGTGGCCAATGAAACGATCAGTGAAATAACGTGTCATGGAGTCGGTGCGCATCATTTGATACCCTCGCTAAGAACGGTGATCGATATTGGAGGGCAGGATTGTAAAGTAATTCGCCTAGATGCGCAAGGAAATCTCAAGAATTTTATAATGAATGAGAAATGTGCTGCGGGAACGGGAAGGTTTCTTGAAATTATGGCCGAAACGTTAAAT
>CAYGYC010000451.1:0-3665 GCA_964353755.1 uncultured archaeon
AATAGACATGTAAGAGGTATAAAAATAAAAAAAATCCAAGCGTATTGTAATTTTCTTTGGGCTCGGGCCAAATGGTAATCGAACGCGGCACTAATACAAAGAATTTCTGGTATTCCAAGGGAAATTCCGAATAATAAGAATAATGATAAGAAAGCAACGAATGCCCTTTCTGCTGATGAAATAAACGGTGATTGCTCGAATGCTAATTTGAAAAAATTCATCCCATTGATCCAAGGGAGAAGAAGGGAAATCAAGATCGGGATAAAGAGGGCACAATGCCAAATCGCAAAAAATTTGATGACCCCTTTCGTAAGGGGATTTTTCCGTTTGGGTTTCTTTTCGTGCATGATCGTCTTCAACTTGCAATCTGTGATTGGAGTCAAGGGGACTAAAAAGGAGTCCCTGTATGGATAATAATATTGAATAATGTGCATAGAATAATAGCGCCAGACCAGCTGATGACTACTTTTGACTAGTGGTAGATTTTCATTTATCATATGGACAATATGAAGTGGCGGGATTAATTGTCGAATTATGTAAGGAACTTAACATTAAAAGAATTATTACTATTGGGCGAAATCTTGTTAATATTGAAACCATGACAATGATTTTTTCTACTTTTATAAATCCGTCATTAATCAATTAATTAAGAGAAAGTGTTTAAGTGTGAGACCCAATAATTATTATTGATACAATATAATAGAATTTATCATAAAAAAGGAACAGGTGTGGTAGGTGATGGGGGGACCATTAAGAGGGAACACCTAGGGATAGTAAGCGGAGTTATCGTAAATTTATCCCCTAAAAATAAAAAAAAAGAAGGAAAAGTGATAAATTAAGTCACTTCACTTGCCAGGTGAAATAATCCATTGCTTTCTGTGTAATCAGAATCCGACTCCGTGAAAATTGGGCAAAACCTGCTTTAACTAACGGATCTGTATTCTCAGGATGTTTCACCCGGTTGTAAAAACTGTCCCACCGGTCTCCTATTAATTCCTTGATCTCTTTATGTAGAAAAGTGGTCTTACCCGTTTCCTCCCAAATGGTTTTGAGAACATCTAAAAGCCGACTTGCCCCTTTTGGAAGAGGTGTATAATACTTCTCCCACTCTTTTACCCCAAAAGATTGGTAATTGGGGAACTTAAACGATATTAATTGATCCTCCGCCACCAGACCGATCAACCGCCGAAGTATGTACCAGTTTGCCCGTTCCGTTTCAATGTAATAAATATCATTTTTTATCGACATGAACTCGGGCATATTGTCCCACATAACAGGTTCAAAATCCTCTGAGAAAAGAGGTCGGTAAGACATCATGAGAGTCTTCATTATTATCTCCTTCACGAGTTCCTTTACAGAGGTTACTCCTTTCACACCGGGTTTATACACCTTGCCGAGCTCCTCAGAGGGGTTCTTTGCAGTATTCATTAACTTTGCATAAAACCAATTGAATACTTGATCCTTCGGTATCGCTTTATAGTAAGTTCCCAGCAATCCAAAACTTCCTTTCGTGACCTCATATAAACTGTTTTCTAGATTTCTTTCTATAATCTCTTTCGAACCGCTCCATCTCAGAGTGGGAGCTGTTTCTTTTCCAAAGAGATCAGCTGGTAAGGTCATAAAGAATTCTGGCGACCAATAAAACGCCCGTGTAATATAGGATGGATCTGTATGCGATGGTACTGCAATACATAAGCGTGAAACCGATCTTGGGTTGGTTTGCTCCTTTCGAAATCGCATGAGTTGGTCAGGTGTAAAGTTAATTACTGTCGATTCTTTGTATTCAATCCAAATTACGGCACAATTAATCCTCGTGATCACCGCGAAATCGACTCCCACCGCGCCCCTAATAGACCGAGATCCTCCTGCAATAAACCGATCGACATCCCAAACCCCCTCGCGTTCCCCTCGAAATAATACTGCTTCCGCAAAAGCTTCTTCATTCTCCGTAAGTCGGGTTTCGGCGATAAATTCTATTTTGTAATTTACGCAATCCCTATTTGTACATACTGCCGTTACTTCATCCGCAGGGTTTGCAGGTATCTTTTCCCGCCCACAATCCGGACATCGAATGCCGACTTTTTTAAACTCCACAATCACACCCCACTTTCCTGCTCATTTAGTACTTCATATCTTTTTCATAGGACTTTTCACAATATTGGATAGGACCACCTTGATCCTTCTTTAACTTTAAATCCTCTTTAATGCGGCTTACCCTTTGCAACTTCATTATCTTACAAGATAAGAAAAGTTTTATTGAAATAATTTTTCAATCCTCTTTAATGCGGCTTGACTTGTACAACATTTTCATTCATTTTGTTCACTTGAAATTTCTTTGAAAAATTTCAATCCTCTTTAATGCGGCTTGACTTATGCAACCTTCTATATGTTTTTTATTTAGAAATGATACTTAAACTCCCCTTTCGAAAATAGGCGGGCTTAAATATCTTTCTGAGGTAAAAATTTTGAGTTAGAAATCTGAAAAAATTAGTTGAAGTGAATTATTGTTATGTTAAGTGATTTTGGAAGCCGTACGGTGACTACTAAAATTGTTTTTTATGGTTGTGCGATGTCGGGAAAGTCAACTGCCCTCAAAGGGCTGTATACTGATTTGAATGGTAAAAATTTAATCTCCATTGATACGAGTCATGACCAGAACAAGCGAACGTTATTCTATGATTTTGGAACCTTAGATTTAGCCTTTGGGATTTGGAAGTTACGATTAAATTTATGGACTGCGACAGGCCAAGATTTTTATTGTGCTACCCGAAGGACAGTTCTCGAGGGAACTGATGGCATAATCTTTGTTGCGGACTCCCGGAAGCCTATATTGGAAGAGAATATGAAAAGTTGGAATGAACTGAAGTTATATTTCCAAGAAAAATTGGAGACTTTTATTCCGGTCGTTATTTGCCTGAATAAAAGAGATTTGTCTGATTTAATCTCCTCGCCACTATTACAAGAAACGCTCCACCTGAATTTAAACACGCAAATTTTTGAAACTATTGCGACCGCGAATCACAACATTTACCCTGCGTTTAAGACATTATTTGAAAATATTTTTCAGGTTCACAAACTGGCGAAAGCATCTATTATGAGCCAATTAAAAGATTACCCCAAAAAAAATAATAGTTGAACCTAACAGTTCCAAACCCCATATCAATTCTTTTAATGATGCGCAATTCGTTCTTAGTCTGATCGATCTCAAAACCCGTGATCATGGATAACCAATGAATCTGGAATGGGAGTAGGATGAGTTCTATAATACCTGCGATAAAAAGTCCCATCAAAGAAAAATCACCAAGTAATAGTTCATTAAATCCTGGTAATAAAAGTGCAATTGCCGAGAAAAAAACTAGGTTTGCATCTTCGTGTAAGTCAATTTTAACCCCCCACGGTTTCTTGTATTCATTAACATAAAACTGTGAAGTCATTCGATAGAGTTTACTCAATACTCTCGTGAATCGTATTAGGACAAACAAGATGAATACTGCTCCAAGGTAGATGATAAGTCGAATAACTAGTGGTTCTATAGCTTGGAATTGCCACAAAGTAAATTCAAATAAAAACGAGAAAAAAATAAGGAGTCCAGCGCCTAGGAGATACTGATGGGTCTTCGCTTTTTCGTATAATGGATCATGCCCGTTCACCATGTAAAGGATATA
>CAYGYC010000452.1:0-3644 GCA_964353755.1 uncultured archaeon
GGAACGATCGCATTCCCAAACACTAAATCCAATTGAGTTTTACTTTGAGTTAATAGAATAATGCCCACATTCTGATTGAGGGGAATATTATCTCGTCCTCGCACCTTAAAATCATATAATCCATTGACTAAAAATTCTACCGCTGATTTCGCCACGCGATAGAACATATTATCTAACCAGGGGAACAATCCGTATTTTTCCCCGCGTTTCTTCAATTTGCCAAGAAAATCATCAATAGGACTTAGTTTGGCGAATTCTTTTTGCTTTCCTTCTTCCCTTTGCGTGCTAGTTATCCCTGCAGCATCTGTCAATTTGTTAAGTGCTTTGCTAATAAAGGATTCGCGGGCAATATTCTGTAAATCGATTCGAGGCAATCGAAATACTTTACCAGCTTGCTCTAAAAGTTTTGTTAGTAACGGTTTACTAGCTTCACCATCAAATTCCGGGTTGAATTTTGCTACTTCCGTTCCGTCTTGTAGATTCTTGATTTTGACCATTAATTCGTGGGTTAATCGCTGATACTCTTCGGGCCCTACTTCGTGTCCTTGATATTGGTTATAATAGAGTGGTTCTCCGATATTGACTTCAATAGGATATCCTTTCGGTGGAACTAATAAATTCAATATGCCTTTTTTCATGGCTTCGTGGGACCCTTTCATAGATATTGGGATTATTGGTCTTCCGGTTTCGATTGCTAGCCTAATTGCCCCTGTTTTTCCAGAATCAACATCAATAGTGGGATAAGTTGTTTGTTGTGGGAAAACAACTACATGCCTGTTCCTTTTCAGGAGTTCTTTCGTTATTATGAAGGCATCTTTGTCACTTTCGCCCCGAGCTATAGGAAATCCCCCTGCCGTTAAGACAAAGCTTGAAACTAAGGGGATCTCGGCTAATTCCTTTTTCATCATGAACCAGATTTTTTCATTAATCTCATGATGGTCTGAAGGACTGAAATAACCATAATAATTCAGTAACTCATTTGGGACAAATTTTAACGCATAAACCAGTATATCCAAAAAGGATTCATGATTGGAACATAAAATTGCTGGTTTTGTCTTTACTAAATTTTCGCGACCGGTTATTTTTATATTGAATGTCAGGGGATTGATCAAAAGATCCGTCCCTATTCTAATTCCAAGATGCGTTAATCCATCTAGAACGGTACCAACCCCAGGAATTTTTGAATAGGCGTTCACAAATTTCCGATAGAGAAAATCAAATGGATCCTTTGGTTTTTTCTCCAGCTTCTCAAATTTATTGACCACAATTTCCATTATACTTAATTTACTCAGCTTTTTAATCTGCGCATCTTCAATTTCCTTTACTTTCTGGTGGCCATGGTCCTTTAATCGCTCAATTTTTTCCATTAATTCCTCGGTTAATACCCGTATCTCGTCATAGGTGAGGTCTTTATCATAGTACTGTTCATAGGAGATAGGATCCCCAAAGGTGCAATACCATGGCCCCTTTTTCACAGGAAGGAATTTCCCTTTCGTTAATTCAAACATTCCTACATGCCCTATAGGAATAATTGGTACCTTGTTTTGAATAGCTAGCCTAATAACACCGGATTTTGGCTTTGCTATCTTTTCTATATTCCGTGTTCCTTCGGGATAAATTATAATATTGAAACCCTCCTTAAGGAACTGGGACCCAATTTCCATTGATTTTGCATCCCGCAGTTCCCGCTCAACGGGGAAGGCCGTTGCGGAGAGAATCGTCCCGATCAAAGGTAAGTTAAATAATTGGTATTTAGCAAAAAAGATAGGAACCTCTCGTTTTTGGGCAACAGCTTTCAGATTTAATGGTGCGAAGAATTTAAAATAATTTAAATCACGAACCCTACAACAGGCTCTTGCAAGATAAAGATGTTCTGTTTCGGTTTCATGATTTGAAGCAAATATTACAGGAGTTTCCGGAATGTTTTCCCGCCCCTCAATTACCTCTTTTATCCTCCGATCAAATATCCTTAAAATAGTTTCTAAAATGGAGATTGACGCAAAATCCATAAAGGTATCTAAAAAGGGATATCTCTTAACCGATTGTTTCCTGATCCAGCGGAGGGCAACATCGATAGGGTTTTTAGAAGTACCCTCTATTTCTTCTAGTCGGTCTATAATTACCTGTGAATTGTGAATTATCTCCGGAGTGTTCTTATTTAAAGAGAAGAATTCTTGCACGGCGGTCATTTTCGGTCACCACTTTTGTACTCATAAAATAATATTTTATAAAATGGAAATACTTAAATCCTCCAAGATTGTCAAGCAATCTTGCCAATTTTTCATAGTTTTAGGATTTGTAAGGATAGGATCACCGAAAATGCCTTAAAAATATTTCTGATTACAAATCTGCCTTGCAAGGTTGCTATCTATTCAGTACAAAATATTATAATTTCAAAAATTATTATATGATTATAAAAATTAGATTTAATTATAAAGGCGGCGTAGATTCTTACTATCCAACTTTATAGTAATACACATCTTCATCGATGATAAATTTTAACATACTATTCTATCGCTTTAATTTCTTCATTGGATAAAATCTCCGCAGCATAGTTAAGCACAGCTAGTATATCTTCGCGGGTGATTTCGTAATCCTCGATTACTTCCTCATATGTCATTCCTCCCGCAAGCTTCCCCAAAATTAGATCTACTGGAATGCGAGTTCCACGAATTACAGGCTTACCGAAACGGATTTTTTTATTCACGCTAATTCCTGGAGAAATTTCCATAGTATTCATCTTTCTTTTCAATTTATAAATTCAATTTATTAAAACAATGCATATTATAACAACTGTTAGTCAAGAACTTATAAGAACTTCTAAATTGCTATAAAAAGTTAGAAGTTTAAATAGGCTTTTCCGAAAAACTGATGGATGATTCCTGATAAATTACTGCGCATGAAAGAAGTATCAACCCTTTTGGGCGCTACACCACAGACCCTCCACAATTGGAGTAATGAAGGCTATATACAAGTGGTTGTTGGAAAAGGTGGACAACGTCGCTTTAAACTGAGTGAAGTTAGGCGGTTAATAAATTTCGATACGCAACCATCTTACGAGAACACCTGTCTGATTTACTGTCGGGTTTCTACCACGATCCAACGAGCCAATTTAAGCCGGCAACGTGGCCGGCTTGAAGCGTATGCGGTAGCTAATGGATATGTTATTGAAAATATCTATGAAGACATCGCCAGTGGCATGATTTCAAACGGAAAGGGTTGTTACAATTGCTCAACCATTGCCAAATGCATGCTATCAAAGCCGTCCTTATAGAATTCAAAGATCGACTAGCCCGATTTGGGGGGAAGTTGATCCGGGAACTGCTCCACTCGTTTGGGACCGAGTTAGTCATTGTGAATCAGGTCGAATCGGATTACAAGCAAGAAATCATTGATGATATGATTGCAATCATTGTCCATTTTAGTAGTCGGTTGTATGGCAAACGCCGGGGGAAGAAAAAGACGACTCAAATTAAATAAATCCTAAAGGACACGGAACAATAATCGCTGAGCTGGATTTGCGCAAATGTACCATTTGCGCATTTTCTGTGCAAACCTTTATAACGCACCATCGGCTGAATCCTCTTAAGAAGTTCCTCTGCGATTAATGGGAATACCGATATGCTGACCACGAGTATTTTTCG
>CAYGYC010000453.1:0-3636 GCA_964353755.1 uncultured archaeon
TTTTTGGTCTAATAATTGTCTTATTTTTGGAACTGTTAATAATTCACTGAATTTAAGTGTTGGAGGAAATTTGGAAACTTCTTATATTGAATTAAATAATGGAACTACGGGTTCTGCAATTTTCAACTATAGTAATACATCTGCCAATGTTACAATTAATTACCTTAGTGGATTACATGACCATGTTTTGAATATTTCTGAAATTTCCTCACAAAATCTATACATGAAATTGCGAATTGAGAGTGTTACTAATTTATCCAATTTGAATATTACTACTATTTATTTTAAAAACGCTTCTGGCAATTTAATAACGCAAGTACGAATTGAAAATGGAACTATTAAACAAAATGAGGGATCTAATTTTGAAATAAACGCCCTCCAAACTATTCCTTTAGTTGTGGAGGAGGACAGTTTTAATTCAGAAGTAACCTCGCAAATTAAGATGGTCCTAATTTCAAGAAAAATAGTAAATGCCCTTTATTATGAATATCAGATAATTTTAGATTTTACATAATTTATAGAGGAAGTGAATACCTTTGATCCAGAAATTAATTATTTATTATAAAGAAACTTTAATAAATGCTTTAGATTTCCAAGATAAGACGGGAATTAGAGAAATAGAAGACCAAGAAGGGGAGTCTTACATATCAAAATGCCTTTCCGAAACCGAGCCGGGTTATATTATTACTATAAAAGGAAAAAATATAGAAATAATCCAATTAGAAGATAGTAAAATATTATATTTGAAATTATTTTCTATTCCCCTACATATTTTTCTCTTTGTTGATAAAAAGGATGATCCATCAATTGATTTCTCCATGCTAGAGCAAGTTTCAACCATGTTTTTAGGAATGTACGATAAAAATTCTTTAAAACTTTGGAATGGGCAAGTGAATTTTTTTAGTCCCTTTCAAAATATAATTAAGAATTTATTTGCACTTACCGATAGGAATAAACTTATGGAAAAGGAAACAACTAGCAATCAAAATACTGAAATTATTAATACAAGAAATACTGAAATTATTAATACAAGAAATACTGAAATTATTAATACATCAAAATTTAACTTATTATGGAACATTTCCTTTTTAGTAATAGGGATAATTATTCTTAGTGTCAATTTTTTAATCATTGAAAATCCTACCCTCTTCTTTATATTTATTTATCTTGGGGGTAGTTGTTTAATTGGACCTTTTTTAACTATATCGGGTAATTTTCTGAAAATCAAAGACATGAAAACTTATGAATATACAATAATTAGCTTTATCTTATGTTTAAATTGCATTGTAATGGGGTACCTCACCTTTACTACATTAAATTACTTTTTTTCGCCTGTGTAAACAGTTCCAAAATATGTGAGTTTTCATAGCTATATGCACTCGTAAATACCGTTCCTTCAAAGTCGGACATTCCTCCCAACCTAGTGGGCGGGTTTGCCTTAATTGGGGCAGAAACGAGGCCCTCCGATGAACTCGCGAGGCGTTAGATCAACTGATGAAGTCCCAAGTTTATGTATACCTATCTCTGCCTACATAAACTGAAACCCTGTATAATCATATGCAACTAAATTAATAAGTAAAAATACTCCTATTAATAGGACCAAGTGCCAAGGTGAGTGAATAGCGCTGATAACCTTTGAGAAAGAATCATTACCTGAAAAAATAATGGCAGTCATCTTGGAGAAACCGTTTCATTTGAAATATACGAAAATTCCAATGTGGCCGATTGTGTCTTATAAAGATTCGGATTTAATTCTTTTAAAGGTCAAAGCATGTGGTATTTGTGGGTCTGATTTCAGATATTATCAAGGAGAAAATCCATGGGCACAACATACTATGGGGATTCATCTGAGTAATCCACCGAATATTGTGCTTGGGCATGAATACGCAGGAACCGTGGTCGCAATCCTCTCAGAGAATAATAAAAAATGGTTGGGAAAAAGGGTTATCCCTATTTGTTCGAAGGTCTGCGGTAAATGCATTTATTGTCAAACTGGTCGAACACATTTATGTGAAAACACGGTTCATATGGGTCATGGGCAGGGATGGGGGAAACTACCCTATTATCCCGGGGCCTATGCCGAATATGTACCGGCATGGGGAAAAGGATGTTATGAAATCCCTTCTCATCTTACCTTCGCAGAAGCGGCTATGATGGATGTATTAGCTGTCTGCGTCCATGCGTATTCGCAAGCGAATCACGATTCCAATCTACCTCTTCTTATTCTCGGTGCAGGTCCGATTGGAAATGGGCTAGCGCAAGTGGCGAAGAATTCAGGGGTTGAAATAGCAAACATTATTATTATAGAAAAAAATGAAGTCGCAATACAGATTGCGAAAGAAACTGGTTTTCAGAATATAATAAATTCGACAGGTAAAGGTTTAAATGAATTAGCCAAAAATACTCTGGATTTGACAAAGAAAAATGTATTTTCGGTGTTTGATTGTATAGGAACTGATTTAAGTTTTAATTTAGGAATGCAATTGCTCGATAAGGCTGGAACCTTTGTCAATCTAGCGGTTCATGATCAACTTGTGGCAAATTTAAATCAAATGCAACTTTCGAGTGAGCGAAAACTAACGACTTCCAGTAATTTTGCAATTTCAGACTTTGAATGTGCATGGAACTGGTTAAAAGAGGGAAAATTCACTCTAAATCCCTGGCTCACTGAAATTTCATTGGAAAACGTGCCGAAAATTTTTGAAGAAACCTTAAAAGATACCATCCATTATTTTAAATTAGTAATTCTCCCTAATAGCAATGGAACCATTCACTCTTCTAAGATTTCACACCATTAATGTTTGTGTAAAAATTGTAGTTCCGTTTTTGCTTTTGTTGGTGGTTTTTTCTGCGGTTTCGAATCTTCAGGTGGTTCCTCATCATCTGATTCCATGGTATTCGGCGCAGCAGATGGGTTTGCTGGGTTTTGCAGGGATTCGGCAATGAATTGATTTAGAGTCATCTCCAATAAATCGGCTTTCTCAATAAGTTTAAGTTCCCTATATTGATTTATAACAAACCGGATATCCGGTATTATTTCCTGCGTTTTTCCTTGGAGCAAACGCCGTTTTATTTTCCTCTCCAACCGTTCAATTGCCTCAAGTCTTTTAGATCCATCCATCTTAGCCAGTAACTCCAATAACCATTGGTTCTAACAAAGAATTAGAAAGAAATAATAAAAAGGTTTTTGGTAATTTTTACTATTAAAATATGCAATGTATAAAATAAGGTTAAAATAGGTGAAAATCCGCATTTTATATTATGCGATATAAAATTCACACAATAAAATTCAAAATAATGTCAAAATAGGTGAAAATCAGCATGGAAGTCGCCTATAAATGGAAAATTATAGTCCTTGGAGAACCTTCGGTAGGGAAAACCAGTTTAATGTTGAAATTTACAGAAAAAAAGTTCAATGAGTTGTATATCCCCACAATGGGCGTTCAGGTGTCCGTAAAACAAGTTCCGGTAAAACAAGTAAACATTACTAAAGAGAAACAAGTTCCGGGGAAAATTTTTGTGGAATTGAATATATGGGACATTGCAGGGCAACAAAAATTCAGAAAAGTACGGAAGATCTTTTACGAAGGCGCCAGTGCCATTCTCCTGCTGTATGATGTGACAAATGACAAATCT
>CAYGYC010000454.1:0-3612 GCA_964353755.1 uncultured archaeon
TTAGAGAATTTGGAGATATCATGCACATTTTTATACAGAATTTCTTCAAAACTTATCCTACAAAACCAATAAAATGTCAATTGTCCTTATTCAAATTTCCTGGGGAGGTTTATCAAGAGCCGATGATTAAAATAATTTTTCCAGATTCGGGCGAATTAGATATTCTAAAAATTAAGGATCAAATTGAAGAGAACTTAAAAATTGAATTAGCTAATTCAACGCCCAACTTAGAGAAATTTAAACGATACCGTAAAATTCAGGCTAAGTTTCGGATTATTGTAAGGCGGGACTAATATATGGACCCAGAGGATTTTTTCAGGGTCAGTGATTCTATTGTAAAACTTAATCTTATAACGTGTCCTGAAGAAATTCTTTTTCGTTCAGCGATTAATCGGTTGTATTATGGCGTATTTCACTTGGTTCAAAAAAAATTTGGTATTATAGTTCCAGAATCTGAAGTGAATAGATGCCATGCTTATGTTAAAGAACGAATTGAAGCATCAAATATAAGGAGTGACTATACTGATTTAGAAGAGTTTAGAATACATGCGGACTATCGTTTATTACTCTCTGTTAGTAGAAGAGATTATGAGGATGCATTGAGGATTAAAACCAGAATAATTAAAATATTAAATGACACATCCTTCGCCTTAAGTGATGAGGAAGATGAATTCCTATTCTATAAAAGAAAAGAAAAAAAATAACGTAAAAACTAATCCCTCTACTCATTTCAATTTACTTTCGTAAAACTCAATATTAAAATGATCTTTTTATTGGCATTTTACTCACTATTTTTTATAAGGATTGATAGAAAGTTCCTATTTGTGGCCTTAGCCCATAAAACAGCACTTTCCACGGAGTTGGCACAGCGAGCTGATGCCATGGCAGCCTGGATGGGGCGTTATTCTTTGAAAGAACCGTTTGAAAATTTAATCTATCGTAAGTCGTTAGTGTTCCGTACCCTTAATTTAGATAATCCGCGCACCCTCGTGAATCAAAATCGGCTAGAAGTCGGGCAGCTCTTTTATGAAGTTGATAGTGCGAAATTGCACCAGGCGGTGCTGCATTCTAAATTATTGAATCTCTATTCTGAAGCCCGGGTCTATCCCTAATCTTCCTTGAAATATCATACTTTATTGACTTGTGCGTTATATTATAATTTTTCTCTGGGATTCGATCTTCAAGAATTGTATCTGTGCGAAAATCTTCCTGCAGCAAGCCCCTTTCAAAATATTTATCACGATTCAGCCCATAATTGGGCACTCCTCCCACAGAAACAGAATGCATTATCCAAATTCTATCCGCAGTTCTATACAACGTGGGAGCGACGGTTTAAATTAAGTATTGGAGGTGATCACCAAGTCATAGACACCCTTCTCGCATGCATTGGTAGCTGGATGGTCGCCCTCGCCTTCCTCGAAGACTTTGCTGCCCTCTCCACCCTTCTCTGACAAAAAGAATTTTAAAAGCTCAAAAGATAGGAGATAAATTATCCGGATATTGCATAACCTTGATAAAAAGCCAGTTTTCCGAAATGTTTTCATATGCGGGTGCTTTTTGCGCTGTTCTACAACTTTCCTTCCATCATCCGGATAATTCTCCATAAATCTTTTGAGCATTGTATAATCTAGATAAAGAATAAAGTAGAGGAACAGCATATGAAAGATAAAATCATGACATTAGAAGAAGCCGTAGGATTGATTAAAGATGGTGATTTAATAGGAATAGGTGGCCTTTCTTTTTGGAGGAAAGCTGCAGCCACTACGCGGGAAATCATACGGCAAAAGAAGAAGGATTGTGGAGTGGTTTCTTTTGTTGGTGGCTTTTGTGAAGACCAGCTGATAGGAGCCGGATGTGTCAATCGGGTTCGGACGAGTTTTATTGGGATGGAACTATTCGGATTAGCGCCGAATCATCGACGAGCGGTGGAATCGGGGCAAATTACAGTGTATGAGGAGACAGAGGCGACTATTGCGTTAGGCTTGAAGGCGATTTATTTGAAATTACCCTTTATGCCATTGAGGGGAATATTAGAGACGGATATCTTAAAAGTGCGAGACGATATAAAGGAATTTAATTGTCCGCTTACCGGAGATAAATTAGTTGCTTGTCCTCCTATACAAGTGGATGTCGCGATAATTCACGTGCCGTATGCGGATGAAAAAGGAAATGGAAATATTCAAGGTCCCGTATGGTTGGATGATGATTTGTCAAAAACAGCGAAAAAAACGATTCTGACTTGTGAAAAAATCGTCGAAACAGAAGATATCATTCATTTACAGGGCAAAGGGCAGATACCCATGCAATCTGTGGATGCGGTGGTAAAAGTTCCCTTCGGGGCACATCCCACGAGTTGTTATCCGTTCTATACCTTTGATGCGAATGCGATCATGAAGTATATTGAATGCTGTCAAACGCCGGAAGGATTTAAGCACTATGAAATGGATATCATCGACTCACCCAGTCACGAAGAATATCTTGAAAAAATCGGAGGAATAAAAGAGATTTTAAAGATTTTGATGTAGGTGGAGTGGAATGGTCAAATATTCGATGGATGAATTATTAACAGTTCTGATGGCAAGAGAAGTGAAAAATGGAGATATCATGATAGTAGGAGTGGGAACGCCTATTGTCTGGGCGGCTTTCACTTTGGCAAAAGTTACTCATGCACCTGATGCCTTCTTTCATTTTCTCATGGGAAATACATTTGTATGGGAAGCCCGCCAAGTCAGTTTACTCTGGTTAGAATTGGGCGCTGCGTCCCGATGTCATCGGCTTCATAATACGGGGGAATGCACCTTGGAATTACTGCCGCATAAGAGATTAACCACTATTGAATTTTTCAGACCCGCACAAATCGATCAATTTGGAAATACTAATAATACCGTGATAGGGGAGTGGAAAAAACCGAAGGTTCGACTGCCCGGAGCGGCAGGGATTCCCGATTTCTCGGGGTTTTATGCGACGGGGCAATTTTTATACATTACGAGACATGATGCCCGGACTTTTATCCCAACGGAAAAATTATTTTTCCGATCCGGGGTTGGTTTTGTAGATGGGAAGCATCCGCTCCGCGATTATGGCTTGATTGGAGTAGGACCTAAATGCGTGATTACCGATTTGGCCTATCTCGACTTTGATCCGAAGCAACGCCGGATGCGCATAAAAACGGTGCATCCTGGGGTAACAGTAGAGGATATCCAAAAAAACACCGGATTCGAACTTTTGAAAGCACCAGATGTAAAGGAAACCACGCCGCCTACTGACAAAGAACTCCAGCTCCTTCGTGAGAAAGTGGATCCACTAGGTATCCGAAAATTAGAGGTGCTTACTGGGAAAGAACGGCAGGAGCTTCTTGAGGAAGTCATAAAAAAGGAGTATGGGCGAATAAATCGAATACCACCCCGCCTATAATTCTTTTTTTTCATTGACGAGGAATGGACAATTATATTCCCGCATTTGGTCTAAACGAAGGAGAATAATTTCATTGAGCATCTTATTAAAAAAGTCTTTACTTTCGGGGTTAATAGCGGTGAGAGGATAGGTCCGATGGCTCAGAATTTTTTCAACTAAAGGGGCGGATAACCGATTAGGCAGATCCTGTTTATTGGC